>JANLQO010000022.1:0-5544 GCA_031367855.1 Planctomycetia bacterium
AATGGAGAAGGGTCAGACCCGTTTTGAGACAAGCCTAATAATTGCCAGGCTTTTCCGGTAGTGGTGGATCAATCCCATTTAGAGATAATAGACTGGGACGTGGGTGACTCAATTATCAATCTTTAATAGCAGCAGAACATGTGCGATCAAGATCATTTTGACGAAGACGTAAAGAAGTACTCACGCAGAGATTTAGGCGTGATGGTTTCAGCCGGGATTGGAGCAGCCTTGATGCTTCCAAGATCTGCCCATGCCGTCGATGTGGCGGAGAATGACGTAGAGATCAAGACGCCGGACGGTATTTGTGATGCGTACTTCGTTACGCCCAAACACGGTGCACATGCCGCAGTCCTTGTTTGGCCCGATATCTTTGGCTTGCGTCCAGCTTTTCGACAGATGGGTAAGCGGCTGGCCGAAGCTGGCTACAGTGTACTAGTAGTTAATCCATTCTATCGGACCAAAAAATCGCCGGTTGCAACAGACGCCAGCAGCACACCGATTCAAGAAGTGTTTCCTTTGGCTCGCACTTTAAGCGCGAAAACACATACCGACGATGCCAAGGCGCTGATCCAGTGGCTTGACGCTCAGCCACAAACCGACACGAACAAGAAAGTGGGTACTATCGGCTACTGCATGGGCGGCCCAATTGTAATGCGCACCGCCGCGGCGGTACCTGATCGCGTTGGCGCGGGAGGTACGTTTCATGGGGGTGGACTAGTCACCCAAAAACCAGACAGCCCTCACCTGCTCATACCAACGATGAAAGCTCAGTTTCTGATCGCTATAGCCGAGAACGACGACCAAAAGGAACCAGAAACTAAAAATGTGCTCAAGGAAGCGTTCATGCAGGCCAAACTGACAGCCGAGATTGAGGTCTATAAAGCTGGCCATGGTTGGTGTCCTACCGACACAAAAGTTTACAACCAGGAGCAAGCCGAGAAGGCCTGGTCTCGACTGCTTGCACTTTTTGCAAAATCGTTGGTTTAATGCCTGTCCGAAAAGGAGTCTGCCTCACTCGCACAACGACAAAAATGCATTGAATTCGTGTTGCCTCCAAAGGGTCAGGCACTTTTTCGGACAGGCACCTAGCCCTGCGAATTAAGAACTGGATCAGGAATGACCGCGCGGAGTGGGATGCGAAAGGTAGGCATAGAAGGACGCTCGTGAATTATCTTTCGCATGCCTACAAGTATCTGACTGATCCGTATTTTGTGGCGGGGACATCGTTGCCGGATTGGATGAGCGTAATCGATCGGCGGAATCGCGCGCGAGGTCAGCGAGCGGAGCTGGTCCTTGACCATGCTGATCCTCGAGTGGTATCGCTGGCACGGGGCGTGATACGGCACCATCACGATGATCGCTGGTTTCATCAAACAGAGCGGTTCGCGGTGCTCAGCACGGGATTCGCGGTCGAATTGAGGGCGCTGCTGATCGAGCAAAGTGGTCATCAGGCGGGTTTTGTTGGACATATTGTCGTCGAACTGCTGCTTGACTCGGTACTCAGCGACAACAATCCCGATTATCTTATGGGTTACTATGCGGCCATCGAGTCGCTCGATGTGCGACTGGTTCAAGAAGTGGCTAATCGAATCTGCACGAAGCCGTTCAATGCCTTAGCGATGCTCATTCCGAGATTTTTGCAGGAGCGATTCTTGGCAGACTACACGGACGATGACCGTTTGTGGATGCGATTGAATCATGTGATGCGCCGCGTCGGCTTACCATTGCTGCCCGAATCGGTAATATCATGGCTGGCCGACGCTCGAGTGCGCGTCCGCGAAGCTGCACCGGACCTGCTGGCCGAGCCATCAAGCCACGACCAATTTTAGAAGACCTTAGACAACTTAGAGGAGTACGTAAATGAAATTTGGAATGAACTTGTTGCTGTGGGGCGGTGAACTGAACGATAGCATGCTGCCGACACTTGAGAAGCTGAAAGCGTTTGGCTATGACGGAGTCGAGTTGCCGATGTTCAATCTGGATCTCGACTACACTGCTTGGGGAAAGAAACTGGATGAACTTGGTTTGCAGCGAACGGCCGTCACCGTGCGCAACGTGGAAGACAACCCGATCAGCCCTGACGCAGCAGTTCGCGCCAAAGGAGTCGAGCTGACGAATCGTACGCTCGATTGCTGCGCGGCCGTAGGTGCGCAGACACTGGTAGGTCCGTACCATTCGGCGCTTGGCTATTTCTCTGGGGCCGGTCCGACTAAGGATGAATGGCAGTGGGGTGTTGAGAGCATGCGCAAAGTGGCTGAGCATGCAGGCCAAGTCAAGGTGATGCTCGGTGTCGAAGCGCTTAATCGGTTCGAATGCTATTTATTGAACGCTCACGCCGATGCCGCCAAGTTCGCGCGCGAAGTCAACCATCCGTCCTGTCGCATCATGTACGACACTTTCCATAGCAACATCGAAGAAAAAGACATCGGCAAGACTTTCACTGAAATCAAAGACATGCTGTGTCATATTCATATTAGTGAAAATGATCGCAGTACCCCAGGCGCAGGCAACATTCGCTGGCGGAAGAATTTTGAAGCAATCGGTAAGATTGGCTACGACGGTTGGTTAGTGATTGAAGCCTTTGGTTTGGCATTGCCCGAATTGGCTGCTGCGACCAAGATTTGGCGACGCATGTTTGAAGATGAGTTGAAGCTAGCCAAAGAGGGACTCGAGTTCATGAAGTCCCAAGTGGCAAAACACTGCAAGAGCTAGAGCTAAGGTGGCTGGCAGATGAAGATTTACCACGTAGCAGCGTATCTCCGAGACGCTGACTTGTCTCCGAGACGCTGACTTGTCCGCCTCGGAGTCCGCTCGAACTCCTGTTACACAAATCGTTTAGGTAAGTGAACCAAAATGAAAACGATCCCTTGGGCCATCACACTGATGGTATTTGCGGCTCCCGCTTTGACTCAAGCACAGAATCGCGACCGTAACACGCTGGTGCTCAATGATCGCCAGCGTGTTGTCGACGATGGCTATTGGATCTACAACAATCTCGCAAAAGGTTTCGAAGAGGCACAGCGATCGGGCAAGCCATTGCTGGTGGTTTTTCGCTGTATTCCATGTGAGGCGTGCGCGCAGCTAGACGAGCAGGTCGTCGAAGAAAATCCAGCCGTTCGCAAGCATCTCAGCAATTTTGTATGCGTTCGAGTGGTTCACGCAAACGGTCTAGATCTATCGCGATTCCAATTCGACTACGACCAATCTTGGGCAGCGTTTTTCCTGAATGCGGACGGTACGATCTACGGTCGTTATGGAACACGTTCCCATCAGCATGATTCAGAAGACGACGTTTCACTCGATGGCTTTCTCGACACGATGCAATCTGTGCTCGCACTGCACAAACAATACCCTGAAGCAAGGCCTGCACTTGTCGCCAAGACCGGGCCAAAATCCGAGATTGCTAGACCTGAGGATTTCGCCAAGCTGAAAGAAAAATATACTTCCTCGCTGAACTATGGGCCCGAAGTCGCCCGCAGTTGTATTCACTGCCATCAAGTCGGTGAAGCCTGGCGAGAGCACTTTTGGCTCGACAAAAAATCGATTCCCACCGAGCAAATCTTCGCTTACCCGCATCCCAAAATCCTGGGCTTGATCATGGACCCGACCAAAGCTGCGACGGTCAAGAGTGTTGCGGAGGGATCGTTGGCCAGTGAAGCTGGCTTCCAAGCAGGCGATAAACTGTTAACGCTCGAGAACCAACCTTTGGTTTCGGTCGCTGACATGCAATGGATCCTGCATCAACGCAAGGAAGCTGGAAAAATCGCGTTTAAGATCAATCGAGCTGGTGCGATGAAGGAACTTGAATTAACACTTTCGGAGAATTGGAAAGAACGCGGTGATATCTCGTGGCGGGCCAGTACGTGGGGACTGCGTCGCATGGTCACCGGTGGATTGACCTTCGAGTCCGTCGCCGCCGAGCAACGCCATGAACTCGGATTAGAATCGCAAGCAGTTGGTTTGCGCATTAAACACGTCGGCCAATTCAACGCCCATGCCGCTGGCAAGCGAGCCGGTTTCAAAGTGGATGATATCGTTACGCAAGTCGATGGCATCCAGCGGCCCATGACAGAAAGCGATTTCATCGCCCACCTGCTGCGAACAAAACGGCCGGGCGACAGCGTGGCGGTGAACCTAGTTCGCGAAGGTAAGCCGCTGAAATTAGAGTTGCCGATCCAAGAATGACGCGGTCGATGCTACCAACCACTCGCTGAAAGTGTTTGATGAAACTTGATTGGGATCCAGAGATTGATACACCTGCGACCGTCGCAATTATCGGGGGTGGGCCAGTTGGCGTCGAAGCCGCCTTGTACGCAAGATTCTTGGGCTACTTCGTAATCCTGTGCGACGCTCGCCGCGTTGGTAGTCGGCTTGTTCGCTGGGGCGAACTGCCGATGAAAGTTAGCTTTGGCGAAGCGACAAGTTCGTTGGGCCGAGCCGCGTTGAACGCTCAAGGTGTCGATCATGATCTGCCCGACGCGGGTTCCATTGTTTGCTATCGCGACTACGTTGAAAAGTACCTGACTCCCATTGCGAAAAGCGATCTGTTGGAAGAGTGTATTCACATCAACTCGCCGGTCGTTTCGGTGAGCCGCGCGCATTATCGAAAGTATCAACCCGCTAGTATCGAAGATCGATCGGAGGATGAATTTCGGTTGTTGTTAAATGGCAAAGTTCGCGGTGAGTTCACGCAAATGGCCGACATCGTGCTCGATTGCTCGGGCGAGGGCCGCACACCGTCCGGCATTGGGCCCGGTGGAGGGCTGGCGATCGGCCAATCCGCGCTGCGAGAACATTTTGAAGTCGGGCCACGCGACTTGAGCGACAAAGATCGTGATCGAGTCGTGGGCAAGCATACTGTGCTGTTTGGTGCTGGCCCAGTCGCTTGTCACAATGCCGTGCAGTTCATTGCGCTCGCTCGCGATAATCCAAACACCAAGTTGACATGGGTGATCCCCAAAGACACGCAACACGACGCATGGCTGAATTCGGTCGCCTCAATCAGCTCCGATCTGGCGATTGAAACTAGTCGCGTTTTGTCGGGTGATTGTAGCGGAGCGGTGCATATCGACGCTTGGGGAGCGGAATCACTCACGCGCGATAGCAAGGGCCGCTGGCAGGTAAAGCTGCTCGTCGGCGAGGAAGATACTGCCGATTTGGAAGCCGATGTAATTCTCGTCACGGAATTATGCGATCCATGGCAATTTGTGGATGGCCTAGGCATTGAGCTTTGTCCGCGCCGCAGGCTGACCACGACTGCCGCTCATTGGCTGGCGAATCAAACGCAGAGCGAACTAGAGATTACAGCGGAGAGTTTCATCACCCGTGAACCGCATTACTATGTGCTTGGCCGCAAGAGCGTCGCTGGCGATTCGCGTTTCTCGTTCGCACATGCTCGCCAGCAGATTCAGCAAGTCTTCGGTCTCATTGGCGGCAGAGTGGACTTGGATGTTTATGAGACAATTTTGCGTCAGCCCGGCGACGTAACCTGATCGCCGACTAATGCTAGTCGCCCCTCGTTCCCAAGCTCCAGCTTGGGAACGC
>JANLQO010000093.1:0-25916 GCA_031367855.1 Planctomycetia bacterium
AGGTCCAATAGACTCCAGGCGGTTATCCAGTCGCCATCGACTTGGTCGGCACCCAATACCGCTAGAACTCGCCAGCCCGGCGGAAGCGATAGCGTTAGCTGTAGGGAATCTACATCAGCTAGCCAACCGGTTGCGGGGATCTCACTTGATCGTTCAATCCGCCCTAAGGCTTCAAGCGTGGGATTGCGACTACGAATCTCAACGCCCTGGTTACCATTGATCGGATTGGAGGTAATGAGCTGGCGCTGCTGATCAATGCGCACCGCGCCTAACTGATGTGCTTGCGAGGCATCCAGCCTCCAGACTGTTGAAGCTCTCCTTGCATCCGATCTTGATAGGTAATTCCCGCACCATTGTCATCCAACCAAAAATGTCTCGCAATCGCAAATCCTTTCGGCTTCTGAGATCCGAGTCCTCGCATTTTTTCGATCAGCTTGAACGTGGAGTCGGTCGTCCACTGGTAAACCGGCAGAGTACGCCAGCGCGAAGGATAGGTCGTTTGCTCGTCGACGGATGGAAGGCCTTCTATATCCGCGATGCGAAACGCGGGGTTCGCTCGAAAGCCGATTAGTTCCGTCGCTACGATCGGTTTAGCACCCGCAGCGTATTGAAATAGAGCTAGGTCGCTACTACGGAATGCATTAATTTGAACGATCCAGTTCCCAGGTCGGACCTGTACTTGCATCTGCCCCCGATCATCGACTGCTACTGGGATGGGGCTTTCGATGGACGACAACTGCCAGCCTTGGGGCAAGATGGTTCCCAGATCTACCTCCCGGTTCTTACCCGAAACAGACAGTTCCACGTCGGTTCGCAGCCAGAGCGGAATACCATCCTCAAGTAGTCGATATACCTTAAGGTTGATTTGATCTTGCTGGGACTCTTCAGCCTGCTGCCGTTTGAGCCAAAGGAACCCGGCCGCATCCCAATTCGGCATAGCCGCTTCGGCTCCATCCAGTTTGACTCGGACAATACCGATCGATTTGGGAATAGCCAATTTCTGTGGCATCTCAGTCCAGCGAAACTCTCCGCTCAATTGATGGCTACCGGCTTTTAAGCGGACGGAAGGAAAACCATCATGCAGAAGAACTGGCATTTTGACTTTTTGGGACAAAACGTTTTGGGGCCAAACTTCCAGCTCGCCCGGTAGTGCGATCCAGCCTTCGTCGTAGACGCGAACCCTGAACTGCCACTTGGCATGATCGGGGAAAATTTCGAGACTCAATTCTGAAGGCCAGAATCTCCAATGCTGATTGGGGTCATTAAATGGCGATGGTGATCGAATATCGCCAGCATCCCAGAGAGCCCAATCTCTCCATGGTTTTAGCGCCTCGGGAATTTCGCCAGGCTGAGCGAAAAGGGCTCGCTCACCGCCGAACGTGGAAGCCAATAGAAGCGTCACCAGCAGTGCAGTCTTCAGTGCATTACTGGAGCTCTGCGGAAGAATATTCATGGGTGTGGGCCAGATCCTAAACGCGGCAAAAGAGAATACGCGCGGATCGCAAATTGAAGAATGATCTCGCTCGCATATTACACAATTGTAGTTGTGCCCCGGTAACAAGCGGGAATTTTGCCAAAATATCGCGAGCGAAAATGCAAAGTTCAACTCGTTCCCAAGCTCCAGCTTGAGAACGCACACTCCGGAAGCTCTGCTTCCCGATCCAGTTCCTTTAAGAGTCCCCACGTCAGGGGTTGAGGTGCGGCAAACGCAGGACGCCGAAGCTAGCTTCGAGGACCGCGTTCCCAAGCTGGAGCTTGGGAACGAGACAACTGGCAACCGTGTGCCCAAACCACAGGACTGAACTACTTCACTTCCAGTAACTCGACTTCGAATACGAGCGCTTCATTGGGACCGATATCGCCGCCTGCGCCCCGTTCGCCATAAGCGATGTTCGGTGGTATGAACAATCGCCATTTGTCGCCAACTTTCATGCGTTGCAGCGCTTCGGTCCAACCAGGGATAACTTGACCGACACCAAACGTGGCTGGCTCGCCGCGTTTGATGGAGCTGTCAAAGATTTTGCCGTTGATGAGCTTGCCTTCGTAATGGACAGAAACTTCATTTTCAAGTTTCGGCGAGGCACCCGTACCGGCCTTGATAACTTCGTATTGCAATCCGCTAGCGGTGGTTTGAACGCCTTGCTTCTTCTTGTTTTCTTCCAGGAACTTGTTCGACTTTGCCAAGTTATCTTTTCCGGCTGCTGCCGCTTTGGCCTGGAGTTTTTGTTGAAGAGATTTCATGGCAGCCTGAATTTCTGGGGCAGCAACCGCCGGCTCCTTACCCGCCAAAGCGTCCATGATGCCGGCGATGAGATCGGCTTGCGTCATGAATTCGGAGCTTAGGCCCTGTTGTTTCATGTCGCTACCGATTCCAAAACCAATACCGTAGCTAGCCGGGTCGGCAACTTTCTTCGCGGTTTGCGTATTCAATGGAACTACTTCTTGTGCAAAACAGGTGATGGTGGAGCACAGCAGGATTGCTGTCGTTGCGAAAACTCGCATTTGAGAACTCTTTCGTAAGGTGGGTGTGAGGGTGTTTTGGAGGAACGGATTCGGTACTTGGCTGCGAAAACGCGATGTTGCCCTTGCCAGTATTGTTCCGGTGGCGCGATTTGATGCAAGTTGAATTTTGGTCATGCGGGGCCAAATCTCGAGATATTTCCGTCGAAAAAGGGGAATAGCAGCGAAAAATCGGGCTAGAGCTGCACAAAACTGTGTTGCGGCTTGGCGAATTCTCCGCCCACTGGGTTAGTGAACGAAAAAACGCAACGCCGTTAGACGTTGCGTTTTGACGGAAGATTGCAACCGAGTAAATGGTGCTACTTATCTGCCTTTTCCTTGATCACTTCTAAGAACTTCTCAAGGTCGGGTTTCATTTGATCACCGGCGAGCTTGACGGCCTCTTGCTGCGTCTTCAATGCGGCTGCTGTATCGCCGTCGAGAAACTGAAAATGCGCGGCGGTGTCGAGGACAGCCGCTTTTGATGCCTCGTCGGATGCTGCTGCGGCCCCTTCGGCGGCAGCGCGGCTGGCCTTCAACAGGGCTTTGTCAGACAGTTCACCGGACTCAAACTTCTCATACAAGCCCCACGTAATAAAGTTGATGAACGCAGGCGTGTCCTTGTATTCCGCATAGGCTTGTGTAATCGCTTCTGCAAATTTTGCATTCTTCGTGTCTTGCATAAGGAGCTGCACACGCGTCATTTTCATTTGCTTCTTGATGGCCGGATTCTTCTCCGCTTCGATTAAATTATCGAGAGCAGCCATCGCTTCTTCCGTCTTGCCACTCTGCATTAGCATTTGAACCTTCATGCTTTGCAACTGATTCTTGACTTGTGCGGATTTTGTTTCAGCCAGCGTTTCGTCGATCAACTGCATGGCATCTTCAATCTTGCCGCTACGGGCGCTTCGCATGATCTTGGACATCAGCAAGCCCATCTTCTGCGACTCTTTGAATTCTTCTGCGAATTCTGTGCGATCCCATTTGTCGTCGACTACTTGGGCGAGCACGTCGTCCATCGACATCGGATGACCGATCCATTCGATCTTTTGATCTTTGCCGACAATGAACGCGCATGGAATGCCATTCTGACCGGCAGCTTGCATATAGTCCTTGTTAGCGGACTTGTCGGGATCGGTGGTCAGGCAATAGGCGCTGGTTAGTTCGCGATATGTCTTAGGTTGGTCTCCGCTTTCATCTGGGGCATTCTCAATGACCGATTTCTTGGTAGCAGTCGCTTTGTATTCACGCTCGAGAAACTTGTCGACCGTTTCAAGACTCTCGTCGCTGATGCTTACAATCTGAACCCCTTTATCGGCAAACTTGTTTTGCATTTCCACCAAGTGCGGCATACTGGCGATACATGGACCGCACCAGGTTGCCCAAAACTCAACGACGTAGACTTTGCCTTTGGCAAATTCGGTCACTGGTTTAAATTTTCCGTTACCGTCATGTACCCAATGCTCGATGTCGAGCGTAGGGGCTTGAGAGCCGATGGTTAAATCTTCGGCGAACACTGGTGACGTTAGGCTTGCCGCCCCTAAGCAACCCATCAGGCTGGCGACGAATGCACGTTGGAGAACTTTCTTGAAAGTCAACACAAAAACGCTCCTCATAATGGACTGAATTGCAAAACTAGGCCGGCGCCTTGGACGCACACCAGTGTACGAGTTATTGCAGCGGATTGCATCCGTTTTACTGAGGTTGGTGTCAAAAAAACGAAGTGAACTTAGGTAACTTCACAGCGAAACGGTAGAGCAAGAGTTACCCACGTTAGGCCGCAGCTGCCGTAGCTGCCGGACTACCGGATGCGACCTATTGGATTTCTTGAATTGCGGTGGAAAGATACTTTTGCCTAACCGGCGGGTTTTCGGGATCGCATGGGACGGTTAGAATCGGGCGATACGGTCCCGACCGCGCCTTTTACAACCAGTTTGGCATATGACAAAGCACATTTTCGTTACCGGCGGCGTTGTTAGTTCGATTGGAAAAGGCCTGACGAGTGCGTCGATCGGGATGCTACTGGAAGCGCGTGGATTGCGAGTGCGTATGCAGAAGCTCGATCCGTACATTAACGTCGATCCGGGGACGATGAGCCCCTATCAGCACGGTGAAGTCTACGTGCTCGACGATGGCAGCGAGACTGACCTCGACCTCGGGCATTACGAACGGTTTACCAACGCGCCGCTCTCGCGAAGTTCGAATTACACGACCGGTCAGATCTACTTGTCAGTCATCGAGAAGGAGCGTAAAGGTCAGTTTCTCGGCAAGACGGTTCAAGTAATTCCTCACATCACCGATGAAATCAAAAGCGTAATTCGCAAAGTGGCGGAGGATGATGTAGATGTGGTCATAACCGAAATTGGCGGCACCGTTGGCGATATCGAGAGCCTGCCGTTCCTCGAAGCGATTCGCCAATATCCGTTGATGGCTGGCAAGGAGAATTGCTTGTTCATTCACTTGACCTTAGTGCCGTATTTGAAGGCGGCGGGCGAGTTGAAGACCAAGCCGACGCAGCACTCGGTGGGGCAATTGCGGCAGATCGGTATCCAGCCTGACATACTGATTTGTCGTTGCGAGCAACCGATTTCGCGCGACGAGCGAGACAAGATCGCTTTGTTCTGTAACTTGGCTCCCGAAGCCGTAATCGAAGAACGCGATAAAGATTTTTCGATTTACGAAGTCCCGCTTAGCTTGGTTTCCAATGGGCTCGACGATCTGATCATCAAAAAGTTTGGCTTTTCATCGCGCGCGCCCGACCTCGAGCCGCTCAACGAAGTGCTTCATCGGCTTCGCAATCCCAAGCACGAAATCAGCATTGCCGTCGTGGGAAAATATGCCGAGCATAAGGACGCATACAAATCGATTTACGAATCGCTCGATCACGCGGGCATTCACCATTATGCACAGATTCGGATTGGTCGCATTCAGAGTTCAGACATCGAAAACGAAGGCCCCGAGCGCCTGCTGTCGGGTTACGATGGAATCTTGGTTCCTGGCGGTTTCGGCGAACGCGGTATCGAAGGCAAAGTGCAAGCGATCCGATACGCTCGCGAGAAACGCATTCCGTTTTTTGGAATTTGTTTGGGCATGCAGTGCGCTGTGATCGAATATGGCCGCAATGTCATTGGACTCCAACGCGCCCACTCGACGGAGTTCGATAAAGACGCCTTGCATCCCGTGATCTGTCTGCTCGACGAACAACGCGAAATTACGCAGATGGGCGGCACGATGCGTTTGGGCAGTCAACCAGCTGTGCTCGAAGACCTCTCGCATGCATTGGCCGCGTATGGTCAAACGCACATTGCCGAACGCCATCGTCATCGCTATGAATTCAACAACGTTTATCGTGAGCAGTTCCGCGCAAACGGAATGAAGTTCACTGGCACAAGTCCGGATGGCGGCTTGGTCGAGATCGTCGAACTGGCAGATCATCCTTGGTTTTTGGCCGTGCAGTTCCACCCGGAGTTTAAATCGAAGCCAACCAAAGCCCACCCGCTATTTGCCGGCTTCATCAAGGCCGCCATCGACCGTCGCGCACGTCGGCAGAAGAAATCACCCGAAGATGCGTCACCTTCCGAAGCATTGCTGAACGGTTAACTCGAGCGGAGCATGCTTCCTATCGGTTCCAGCCTGGTGAGGCGAAGTTTGTTCCGTCGGTTTTCGGGCCTGACCCCCAACTCGCTCGAAGTTTCAGTGCAAAGCAAATAAAGACGCTGGTCGCTCGGTATCGAACGCCAGCGTCAATGGGGTTAAACTATCGAACAGGCCAGTCTATTTGCGGGTCTTCGTGTTGGTAGAATTCGTCCTTGTATCAGTCGTGTTACTTGAAGACTTCTTGGCATCTTTGTGGATTTCGGTCTTCTTGTCGCCCGATTTTTTGTTGTCAGATGGACCATCGTTGCGCTTCTTGTCGTCGGTCTTCTTGTTGTCCGACTTCTTGTCATTGTCCTTCTTGTCGTCCTTCTTATCTTCTTGCTTCTTGATTTCCGGTTTCTTGTGGTTGGAGTCATCTCCCGAGTTTGACGGCTTGACAGGGGGCTCTTCGTTCCAAGTACCTACCTCGGTGTCTGTGAACTTATCGTTTTGTTTATCAATCAGCCGGAATAAGTCTCGGCCTGAGCCGCCTTTCAAATTGTCTTTTCCCTGACCACCGTCAAGTCGATCGTCTCCATCTCCGCCATCAAGATCGTCATCCCCTTCGTTGCCGAGAATAATGTCATTACCTGAGTTACCCTCCAGTACATCATTTCCAAACATTCCGGCTAACAAGTCGTCTCCATCACCCCCGAGAATACGGTCATTGCCATCGCCGCCGCCGAGCCTATCGTTACCGGCGCCCCCGTTCAGGAGATCATCGCCCATCGATCCATAAATATCATCGTTGCCGTCGTCGCCAAAAATTTGGTCGGCTAATTCTCCTCCGACAATGCGATCCAACCCCGCACCGCCATGAATTATGTTGATCCCTTTTTCTGCTCCACGAATCATGTCGTCGCCATCGCCACCGTCGATGGTTGCTGTAACGGAAAGCGATATTGCGTCATGCAGTCCTTCATGGCCGAGGTCAATCACATCGTTTCCACCGAGACTTCGAATGGAAATCGAAGTCAGCTCTTTCGCATTGAAGCGCTGTGTAGTGCCAGATATACCAATTTGATCGCCGACTTGCCGTACAACGATCGTGTCAGCTGAATCGGTCCCTTCGATTAACAATTGATGGTCGACGAGTTGTGCCACAATGTTGGCAGCCATAACTCTCCGGTCCTCCAAGGACTCCAAAAATAGTTTGCGTTGTTGAATTCTCGTGGGGTTTTGCCGAAAACGGTGGGCGCTTCTCGATAATCGTCGCATAGAAAAGACCTTTTCAAGAAAAGTGGTAAAGACCCGCGATTTCGATTCTCGTGAGCGAATGTTCTTTCATTGCGTGGTGACTTTCCACATGGCAAGTGAAAGAAAGTGCGAATCAAAAAAATCGCCATCTAAAACCTACGTCACAACGATCCGCAAGTTGACACAATATCGGCAGAATCTGGCACTACTTAGGTCGTTAAAATCGTCGTTATCGGAAGCGGATCGTGCCTGCAGGAATTGCAATTGCCGTCAACAGCTCTCAAGTCACTCGCATTTTTATCGTATCCCGGCGATGGCCTGCCGCAATAGATTGTGCGTGATGCGTTGGACCCGTTCATCGGGACCATGGGGGCGGCTCCAATGTGACCAAGGCAAAGTGTGACCGGGTGGATGACTAAGGCCTTGTGACCAGAAGATGGTTGACGCATTAAAAACAAAATTCTGCTTGGGTCCCGGGTAAAATGTAGCTGTCCATTGCTGTGCGTTCACACCTCCCTGCCAGGCTGTGCCGCCTGCAATGATTTCAAGGCCTGGGATCGCTGCTGGGTTCCCATGATACTCCCAGCCGATAAGGCCTGGGACCGCTTCGCCGTTTTTCATTCCGGTTCCTGCGAAGATCCAATGATCGGCCTTGGTCACGACCCAGTCTCCACCACCATTCACGGGCTCGACATTGCGAGCCCCCATCAGGAAACCCTCGTCGGGGCCCCGATATGGGAATGGGCCGTGTTCGCGATGGCGGTCTTCCGCTTCTTTGGTTTCCCCACCATAAGGTCCGCCGCGAAAGATAATGCGATTGGCAATGCCTCGCGCGCTATCTCGAAATGGCGTTACCCAACATACGCTATTGCCGCTCAAGAACAGCAAATTGACACCCGCATCGCGCATGCTCTGGACGCTGTTGAATTGTTGAATATCCCAATATTCGTCATGCCCAACACTGATAAATGCTTTGCACTTGAGTCCGCGGTCTGGTGTGAGCATGTCGCTGTTGCTGCAATAGGTAACGTCATACCCATGCTGTTCAAGCCAAAAAGCGAGCGGGAACTCAAGAGTTAAAAACTGTCCCGATCCAACACTTAAAGGGTCATTCACGACACTCTTGAATTGAGCCTCGCGTCCGTAAGGTCGATCGAAACTGACGTCTGCCCACGGGCCTTGATTGCCTTTGGGATGCGTATAGACCGAAAAGTTATTTGGCCATGTGTTATAGGCTTGCCATGTATTGTCGGAGCATTGAAACAGAATTCCAGCTGGGCGATCATCGGTGACGATAAAGATTACGTAGCTCTGCCAATAAGCTTCTTGTCCTTCGGGTATCGTCGTCAGTCTTCCTAGATAGACTCCGCTGAGCCATTCATTGGAAATCGTTAATGACAAGCTTGGCTCCCATTGGCATTCATGAATATTCTTATCGCCAGGCTCAGGTACCGCTTGAGTCTTCCCCTCAATGCGGTCGATCGATTTCACCAGCCTAGCGCCGCGACCTCCATAGTATCCCATGCGAAAGAGCTCGAATTTGAATGCGCGCGCCGGACTGGTCGAGACACAAACGTCGATCGTTTCGCCAGCCTGAACACTTTGTCGTGAACAATATCCTTCGATCCATGGAGAGCGAAACTCGCCTGCATCTACACGCACTCGTGTGAGTTGCCAATCGTTGGATCCCTCAAGTTTGTTTTCAATCTGGATCGGATTTTCGGCCACAGCGATGAGACCACAGCACGTCAAATTCAAAAAACAAGCAAGCCATACTAAGTGTCGCGGTTGCATGGTAGGGGGCGTCTCAGCAAGGATTTACAATTACAAAATCTCTGGAAGCCAATCGGCAAGTGCGAGATTCGATTTTGTGTTCGGCTGAGTATTATGACCACAAAATGATGCGATGTGGAAATCAGCAGGAGATTTTCGGGGAGGCGTTGAGTTTCAGCAAACGCAGCGCGACGAAGCTGAGCTTCGGGGGGCGGTGTTCCCAAGCTGGAGCTTGGGAACGAGACCGAGTTAGTAATCTGACCCTGTTCGCTGCGCCGTATGGTTTGGCGAAGCGAGACAGGGTTGAGATAGCGAAGATGACTAGGCGTTTTGTTGAACGCGAAGACGCTTTTGAATGTCGGTTTCGAGCACGCCGAAGACTGCTTCGTGACGTTGGACGGACATTTGCAATGCAGCCAACAATCGCTTGGCGGTGAAGAAGTTCATGATCACGCGTTGGTTGACGTTGATCGGATCTTTAGGAATTCCAACGGGTTGTGGGTTCAAGCCGAAGTCGACGATCAACTCTTCGGGTGAGCCGGTGACGCGGCAGAAATTTGCATAGCATGCAATAGCTTGGTCATCTTTGACTTGCACTTGCATCGGTTGCGCCTGTTGTTGACGAACTTCGGCAACGGGTGCGGCGACTGGATCGGTTCCAGTGTTCTCTTCGGTCTTTGCCATTCTAAAATCTCCTGGGCTGAAATCAGCGAACGTAGTGTCACAACTATTGGACACTTAAGGAATTGTAAAGGCTAAGCGGTATCTGTCGCAATGCCAGCTTACCGTGCCGGAATCACATCTCGAAACTAAAGGTCTTCGCCAAGAAGCGATAAAGTCGCCAGCCCAACGATTTCCAACCAACATATATCTTCGCTTGGCCACGATAGCCGGCGCGAAGTGGTACTTTAACATCTTCCAGAGGAACGCGCGCCTGATAGGATGTGCTCATTGGCCGCAATCGACCGGAGCTATCCATTTCGGTATCCAATCGTCCACCCACCTGCGTCGACAGACTTTCAGGCGTTTCCTTCATATTCATTTCCGAGATTTGACGTACAAAACCCGAAAAAGTTTCCATCTTCGCCGAATCAATCTTCATGTCCGCTTCAACACCAATCTTGACCAAATCGATGTCGGCTTGATCAATCACCAGCACAGCTTCCATACGCTGTGGATTGCCAACCAAACACAATAGATCGGACTCAGCAAAAAAAGCTTGATCGTTCTTCACATCAAACGGGTTTCCACTCCACGTCGGCAATTGCTCTTTCTCGCTTGTTTTCGGTGCGGGCTTGGCGGGAGGCGGCAGGACGATACCGTCACCCGTTGCGCGCACGGTCAACATATCGACCCGCTCGGTGGCTTTAGCGAGCAGCAGCGCTTTGGAATTTACCAGTTCTGCAACCATCTCGAGTTGTCCGAGCGCTTGCGGATCCTCGTGCTGTTGTTGTTTCACCGTCTCATAGCGGAGCAAAGCCATCTCGTATTCACCGCGAATTTTGGCTTGTTGTAGCCGCACATCGAAGCTATCCAAATCCGCCACGACGTCGCCTGCATGAACCTCTTCGCCCGGATGCTTGTGCCATGCAACTAAGTAACCGGGGACCATCGCAAAGACTTGCGAAGCGCCTTGCGGTTGCACTTCCACTGCGCAATCAACATGGAATGGCAGCGGCAGGTACGCGACCAAAGCTGCTGCAACGCCAGCCACTGATAGGCTGGTGAGCACATTCTTTCTTTTCATCTTGCTGGCCCTACCTGGAGTGCGGAGAAATTTTATCGAAGCCCAAATCGGTTGAACTACCATGCCGACCAAGCCTGCGTAAGCAATCGTGCGACCAATCGACTGCAAGCCGTAGGGTTCGAGCACGTTGATTAAGAACAAGGTGATCGAGAAAACTACCATCCAGCGATACGCGACCGCCGCGATCGTATACAAAGCAAACATCGGCTTGTTGCGGTGCGGCAGGAACGGATTATCCTGTAGTTCCAAACCTAAACAATATTGTTGAAACCAACGCTTGAGAATTTCAGTGCTCTTTTGACGCAGATTGGGAATCTCGAGAATATCCATCAAAATGTAGTAGCCATCAAAACGCAACAAAGGGTTGCCATTGAAGACAACGGTGCTGACCGAACAGATGAACATCACGGACAAGCACAAGAAATTGAACATTCCTGGTTCACTGAACCACCACAACCAAGTCGCGATCGACGCCAAAATGAGCTCGACGTACATACCCGCAGCGCCGATAAACACGCGATGCCACTTATTCGGCAGCATCCACGAATCGGAAACATTGCAGTATAAACAGGGTGTGAACACGAGGAACATAAAGCCCATTTCGTGACACTCGCCGCCATAGCGTTTGCAACTCAAGCCGTGCCCAAACTCGTGCAAGATCTTAACGCTGGCCATGGTCGCGCCGAGGAAGATCCAGTTATCCGCCGCAAAGAACTGCTCGAACGTAGGCAGCTTGGTACGAAACTCTTGGAAATTAACTCCGACCAACAGCAAGGCACTGATGCCAAACATGGCGACGAAGAAAATTGCAGTGGGTGTGAACAGCCACCACGTGAATGGATTGAGGAAGTTGAGAATCTTTTCGGGATCGATACCACGGAATCGTAAGGCGAAGATGTTCGCCAGTTTCCCGAGCAGTTCGCGTTTCTTTTTTTGGTCCCCACGCCGACGCAACTGTCGACCTTGGCCGGTAGCGTCCGAGATGACCAGCCCGCTACGATGCAACATACCGACGAATTGCTGGAGATCTTGCAGTGTGATGCGCTGGGGCGCGAATTCCGCTTGGAAGCGTTCTTTAACTTGCTGAAGGCTCGTTTTGCCGTCAAGCATTTCCAAGATCGCGTACTCTTCCTCATGAAAGCGAAAATAATTCAATCCTACCGGTTCTTTGACAACCAGGTAAACGCGTCCGTGGTAACGATGTTTCTTGGTGATCAAGTCAGGTCGACGACGCAACCTGAGCGGTCGCATCGCGCTGTTGACCAAACTGTCAGCCATCGTTGTCATGGGAATTACTTACTTTCTAGCGGGTAGAATCCGTCGGTTGGTGGTACGGATGGAAGGCGATTAGGGGATGAACTGAGGGATGATTTCTACGGTGGCTTGCATTCCCTTGCGGAGAACCCAGACGCCGCCAATCGCTTGATTTTCTACGCGAGCCGAAACGCGAACTTTCCCTTGTTCAATCTCGGGGCTGACATAATCAATCTTGGCATCGAAAGTGATCACTTCGCCCTTGTTGACGGGCACCTCGATTTTCATTGGCGCACCTTGCAGACTGCTAACGGACAGGCCACGAATCGGCACAAGTGCTTGCACCTTCATCTCTTTCATTCCCATGAACTGTAAGACAGGTTCGCCTGCCCGAGTCCACTCGCCTTCATCGCGAAGGCGGCGGACGATTACACCGTCATGGTAGGCCACCACGCGGTGCAGTTCCAAACGTACTTGGGCAGCTTTGTGTTTCTCTCCGGCAACTTCTGCAGCCAAACCCTCCTTGGCATGCTCAACTTCTGAAACACGAATCCCGAAACGAGCCTTCTCCGCTTCCAATTTCTTGCGCTCTGTCTGCGATTTGCTGGCCGCACCTTTTTGGTACATTTCGGACTCAGCTTTGAATTCAGCGTCCGCAAGCTCCGAGGACTTTTTGGCAAACTCGACATTGGCGGTCTCAACCGCTTGCTTCTTAGCCGCTTCCCATTCCTTCAGTGCCACGCTGACTTCGACCGTTGCTACGCGCTCGTCGATTGTCAAAAGCGTGTCACCCTTCTTAACACTCAAGCCTTCATCCGTCAGCATTTCACTAATTAGGCCATCGGTCTGCGCAGAAATTGCATAGTCGTGAACACACTGAATAGACGCCGATTCATCACGGATCGCATTCGAACGACCCAAAGTTCCCGGCGTAGTCGTTGAACCGGGCTGCTGGTTCGGGTTTTGGCCGATCAAGCTGCTGGTAGCAACTGCGCCTAGGCAGATGGCCGCGAGTGAGAGTTTGTGAAAGCGAGTGTGCATATGGGTCTACCTTATCGTGTTGCCAAAATTGGCTGAGTGAATGTTGTCGAGTGAAGACGAATGTTTTTAGAAAAGTACGTTGACTTGAATCCATTCGATCACTTCATGGAACCAGACGAAGGCCGCATTGGCTCGACCTGCGGTTACGTCCGCGACCAACTGTGCACCCGGACGGCGGCTGACACCTTCCATTGAATCTGGCTTTACCCGTAGCCTGACAATCGCGCCCTCGGTTTGATCGAGTTCAGCGCGACCGTGAATCGCGTCTTGAGTCAGCACACCTTTATGGGTCTTCGATGGGTCGGTTTTCAATTTGTACTCGACGTTCAAACTGCCCGTTTTCGATTCGCTCATCGCGCTATCGAGATACTTCATGCGTTTCTCAGGCATCAGCAATTCGACTTCGAAGTCGCCGCGAGGATCTGCCACAGTAACCAGGACGTTGCCTTTCATGACTGGCCGCGAACGCAAGTTCTTCTTCAGATCCCATGTCATGATGATGCCATCAATCGGGCTGACCACATTCAGACGGTCCCGATTGAGTTTCTGCAGCGCAATCTGAGCGTCCAAAGTTTCCAGCCGTTTCTTGGCTTCATTCAGTTGACCGGTGGCTCTCATGTTCTCAAGGCGTTGCTCGCGAGTCGCCAGGTTCGAATTTGAAGTCACGAAAACCAAGTTATTGATGGTCTCTCTGGTTTCGTCGCGTTGGCCTTCCAGGCTGGTAATTTCAATTTCCAAGTCGCGATTCTGTAACGTCAGGAGCAACTGGCCGGCTTTTACCGTTTCGCCGTGATCGACGAAAACATCCTTGACTTCGCCATCAACATGCGCGAACACTTGATGTTGTATCACCGGCTGCAGCGAACCGTTGGATTCGAGGTCCATGTTGATGTGAATCAAAAACATCGCCAGCAATACTGCGCCGACCAATGCCAGCACCGTCATCGTTTTTGGGAAGGCTGAACCTCGGAACAGCCAGGTCGCGCGACTGATTGCTCGCAGTACCGGCATCATGAACAGGTCGCTGTGGCTCATCGAATTGTTTAGAGCTCGGGCGGTGTGTTCATAAACCAAATCGACCCGTGAACGCATGACTTCGTTCGGCACTTGGCTCTCAATCTGCTCGACGATCAGCGCACCAATGATTTCGCGTGCCGAAAGGTCTTCGCGCTGTACGGCTTCTTTTGAATGCACATCCCCTTCGATGACTTTTTCGGGTCGGCGAATCGGCAACACTGCGATCGTGCGACCGTGCGAAAGATCGACGTAGTCCTCGATAGCTTCTTCCAACTGTGGCGGGAGGTCTTCAACCGAGCCATCGTACCACAGCGATTCACCGGCTGAGACAACGCGCGAAGCTAGATTGTTAAGCGCGAGTACGATGTTCGAGCGGTTTTCGATGGAATCTTGGCCTGAAATGGCCTGCACTTTGCAACGGCCGCCTTTCTTGATCGCCACGCTTACGCGGTCGCAGCCGATCAGTTGCCGACCCTCATTGGCAATCGTAAACGCGGTATCGCGCAAATCGAGATTGTCGTGAACCAAGCGGGCGAAATGGTCGGCCTGCTGCCACATCTCTTGGCGATCTGAAACCTGCCGCAGCGTCGCTCCCTTGAGCCAATCCCCGATTAGCCCAGCCATCTGATCCAGGAATCTTAAATAGCCTTTTTGAATGTTCGGTGCTGAGTCCGGACGTTGGAAAATCTCGATCAAGCCCGTGTTCTTTTTGCCATTCGACAGAGGCGAAACGACCAGTAGAAATTGCGTCGGATTGCCTTCGCTTTGATCCTCGCCCAACATCGAATGGGCTGGAATGAGCTCCGACTGGCCGCGCGCATAGAGACGCGACAACAACTTGGCGTGTCGTAATGCATCTTCGTTGCCGGTCTCAAGCAAGTCCTGATTGACTTTAATCTGATAGCTCAGTCGCAATTGGCCTTCCGGATCAAGCAACCAAATGGCGCCTCCGACAGCAGCCAACGCGTCAACGATCCGTTTGAGAATCGCCGGAAAGTACTCTTCGGCACTATGGTCAGTACGCGACAGCTCCGCGATCTCGTTGATCAGATTGCGAATCTGCTGTTTAGTTTGTTCGACTGTTTCTTGTGAGGGGGACATACAGACCTTCCGACCCGAAAAGCGTGTTCGAACGAACGTGATAAAATTCCAAATGCACTCGATCCGTTTCCATCACGGTAAACCACGGGCGGGATCGATCAAGCCGTAGTTTACTTAAAAATCCGCCTTCACTGGCAGTCAGCTGGTAACTGTGCCGGTTATACCAATCGCGTGACAGTTCCCGGCTGGCCCCACCACCCCCGTTGCCCCCTTTGGAGACGCGCTGGGCAGGCAAAGTTCCATGAAAATCGCGCTTTTTCCTTGCAAAAAGGCGAAGTCAAATTTTTTTCGGTGGACTCGACAAACTGCCCAGTTAGTACGTAGAGTATAAACATACATCAGTCTCGATTGCAATAGTCGATCGCCCTGGGAACTATTCGTTATTCGTCGCGTCAAACCGCAGCACAGGCTGCTAGCCTGTCGATGTAAATACTGGGTTTGCGGACATTTAATGCGAGGTCGCACCCGGCAGGTGCGACCCACGGGAGCGACCCACGGGAGCGCTAATGCGTAAAGACTGGGTCACCACGAAACACCGGCACCACGAAATAACCCACATCAACGAATCGCGTACGACCTTTGCCCACGCATAGCAGAAACTCGCAATGACGCACGAATTCGATCATCAAGCGCTCCATCAGGCTCTTCTCGATTTGCCACATGAACACCGCGGGCCGTCGGTCGTGCAAGTCAAGAAGCTATCAAAATTGATCGACGGTGACCTGCCGCTGCAATCATTCCTGGAACAGTTGCTGCCAGCGATGTGCGAACTGTTCTCCGCCAAGGCTGCCGTGGCGTGGCTACGCGCCCAAGGTGCGCCGGGGGCTATTTTTGGTGTTCGCTATCGCATGGACGATCTGCTCAACACATCCGCTGAACAGAAAAAACACGAGCGGCTGGTGCAACTTGCGTGGACGCAGAAACAAGCCATGCTCGCCGAGCCGACGCCAGCCGGTCGCCGCCCGTCGAGCGAAAACCCGGGTAACAACCCCACGACGCACCAGTTACTTTTCGGCCCAGTCCTGCATTTGAGTGAACCGATCGCGCTGCTCGAATTAGTGCTGCACGAATCCCCTGCAACTCTCACACAGACTCAGCGAAAACTCTACTTGCGAGGCGTGCAACTGGTGGCTGACCGCGTTTATGGCGGTCTGCGAAAACGAATGTCGATGCCTGCCGCAACGCTCGCACAAGCCACTCAGCAGCTCGAGCAGATTGTTGCTCAATCCGAGTCCCTGCAACAACAAATTCGCTTGAACATCGAAGCCCGCTTGCAACAGTTCCACGGCTGGTCGTTCGGTTCGCTCGAAGAAAATCAGCAATTCGCCAAGTCGGTTCATCAGATATTGGACAGCTACGGCTTGCGCGTGCAATGTCCCGAGTGCCAGAATCCAGCCATCTTGCGGTGCCTCGGCGCAGGTAACGCCAAGCACGGTGTATTCGTATTCGATCACTATCTCGAAAGCGGTCGAACGTTTCATGGCGGACCCACTACCGTTCCGTTGATACGCGTAGTCCCCAAACCCGCCCGCCGCCCCTCGCTCAGCAATACAGTCTCTTCATAGCGAGTATTGCTTGTAGCTGGTTTCGTGAAACCGGATGCGCAGGTTCACCCCGCAGCATCCAGAACCCAACTACAACGTATCAAGCTCAGTCGGTTGCGTTGTATTCACGAGACCATCTTCGCATCTTCTCGCAAACTTCGAATTCGCCAAGCCGCTCGCACATCTCCAGCGGAGTTTCACCATCGCCATAGTCTTGGTAATTCACATCAGCGCCATGTTCAATCAATAGCCGAATAACTTCAATGCTTGCTTCGCGATCAGAGAAAGTAACGCGGAGCGGTGTTTCGTGAAAGTCGATCGAAGGTGCGAGCTGTATCAAAGCCCAACGAAGCATAGATCCATATCCGCCCACGCCGATGTTGACATCTGCGCCATTGTCTAACAAAAAAGAAACAACGACTGGGTCGCTTTTGCCAACGGCAACGTTAAGTGGAGTTACTTCACTCTCATATTTCATTGGCAATTTTCGTATTCCAATCCCAAATATTTCACCACGATTCAGTTGGTCGATATTGCGTCCCTTTTCAAGAAGCCGTTTTAGCTCCTGAATGTCTGAACGTAAAACGGCCTCATGTAATTGTGAGGACGAAATGGTACTACGATATGCCAAAACTGTAACCACCAGAATCGCCAGAATGGTCGATCCACCGATGGTGTAAATATACCGATTCATACACGAACTCATTGAATGGTAAGCCACGGTTCGACCTAAATTTGACCCGCTAACGTTTCGTCGACCACCGTCTGAGCCAAGATTCTAGGACCAGCAGATTCCAAAGCCGGTAACAATGGTTGATTCTACCGGTCATGTGTTGATCGATAAGTGCTTCAATCGCATCGGGCTTCAGAAATTGGTGGCAACGACTTTCGTTACTCAGTAATCGCTCAAGCGTCAGACCACGAAGTTCATTTTTAAACCAATCGCCGAGCGGCACGCCAAAGCCCATTTTCTTGCGCGTCCAAATCTGTCGCGGCAGCAAACGCTCAAAAGTCTTGCGCAATAAACGTTTGCCGACTCCAAAACGAAACTTCAATGAGGCGGGCAAAGAAGCTGCGAACTCGACCAGACGGAAATCCAAGAACGGTTGCCGACACTCCAGCCCGTGGGCCATCGACGCAATGTCCACTTTGGTCATCAGATCGCAAGGCAAATACGTGACTAGATCGGCCAGCGAAGCACGACTGATCATGTCGCGATCGCCGACACCTCGCCAAGCCGTCTCAAAGAACTCATAGGGATCTTCGTTGGGCAATTGTTCCACAAAATCATCTCGATAGAGTTCCGCGCGCATGCGTTCCGGAAAAATCTGTAGCCAATTCATATACTGCCGCGCCGCAGGTTGATTGAGCGCCTCGCCAAAACGCTGGAGCCGACGAACGAAGGATCGTTGCCGATTGGAATGCGGTAGGCTCTGAACAAAGCGACTACCCAGTATCGGTGCGGCAGGAATCAAGCGATTGAACCAGCCGCTCAGCCATAAGGCGCGGTAGCGATCATAACCCGCAAACAGTTCATCGCCTCCGTCCCCACTAAGCGCAACCGTAACGTGCTCCCGCGTCCGTTGACATAAATACCAAGTTGGAATTGCCGAACTATCTCCAAAGGGTTCGTCAAAATGCCAAGCCAGTTGATCGAGCACCGACACAGCGTCCGGCGTAACTTTGTATTCGTTATGTTCAGTTCTCACCCAGGCAGCGACTTGGCGCGCGTACTTGGTTTCATCAAAATCCGCTTCATTGAAACCGATACTAAAGGTGTGCAGTGGCGTGTCCATTTGCTGCTGCGCGAGTGCCACAATGAGCGAAGAATCTACACCGCCAGACAAAAACGCACCTAGAGGCACATCGCTTCGCAGTCGCAACCGAATCGAGTCGCGCAGGAGTTCATCCAATTTCGATGCAGCTTCGTGCTCGCCAATGTCCCTCTCGCTTCGGCAGTCCAGGTTCCAGTAACTCTTGACTTCGACGCCGGCCTCGCGGACGACCGCCACGTGACCCGGAGGCAACTTGCGAGAAGTTTCATAGATGGTGTTCGGATGCGGCACATATTGGTACGTGAGAAATTGATCGATCGCACCGGCAGACAACTTCGTGTCAAAGTCGGGCGATTGCGAGAGCGCCTTCAATTCGCTGCCAAATAACAATTGGCGGTCTCGCCATTGATAGAAAAGCGGTTTTTTGCCAAGTCGATCTCGCGCGAGCACGACTTGACGCTTTGTGCGGTCCCAAATTGCAACTGCAAACATGCCATTCAAGTGTGTAAAACATTCCGTCCCCAGGTCCTCGTAAAGATGGACGATGGTCTCGGTATCACTATCCGTTTGAAAGCGATGCCCCGAGCCTTCCAACCTTCGCCGCAAATCGCGATAATTGTAGATCTCGCCGTTGAAAACGATCCACACCGAACCGTCTTCGTTCGACATCGGTTGGTGACCACCCGCCAGATCGATAATCGACAACCGCCGAAACCCGAGCGCCACGCCCGGAACGATGCCGGTAACATCCTGGTGGAGCGATTCAATATGAACGCCGCTGTCATCCGGTCCGCGATGCTGAAGCGACTGAACCATGCCGTTTAGCACCGACGCGCTGACAGCCTTTCGCTCGTCGAACCACAGCCCCCCGGTAATGCCGCACATCAGTTAAAACCTTGTTCTTCAAGTCAGCCCGAGCGAATAAAGCAGGAGTATAGCATTCAACCCGACTGCCGAAGCGACGTAAGCATGGACGCTTTCCAGCAGAGGCCCTCTGGCTCGTAAATTCAAGTTCCCAGGGTGGCGAAAAATCGCCATGCAAGATCCGTTGGGCTAGTGCTTCGAGTAACTTTGATTTTGGGTGGCTCGCTCTGGGGCTTTGCGAAGGGCTTGCGATATCTGCCGTTACAGACCGATCGAAGACGCTGGGTGCGCCGCTCTTAGCGGAGAAACCCGACATTTTAAGTTGGACAAAGCACTTGGGATTTAGCCAGCACTTGGGATTTAGCCACTGTATAATCGAGCTGATAAATTGCCCCAAACTCAACTAGAGATTGCATGAGCAACATGCTGTACACCAATGACCCGAACCAAGCTGGTGACGGCGTGAACTTTAACCAGCCCAATGAGCCTCCGCGGCACGACATATTCCGTGTATTTTGGCGATGGAAGTGGTTGCCGATCTTGGGCAGTATGCTCGGAATGGCTATCGGAGTGCTTAACTTCATGCGTCAAAAACCCGCTTTTGAATCGGCGGCACTAATTCAAGTGGTCTACCCCAACGCCGAAGCCGCTGGGTTGCACGCGGTCGGTAATGGCTCTGAAATGATTCGAGGTCAGTCACGGCTCGACGAGTCGCGCATCATCATGAGTGAACGCGTCATCGATATGGCAATTCAGTTAAGCGATTTGCTCGAGCATCCCAAGCTATCCCAAATGTCAGCGGTTGAACTGCGAAATTGGATCAAGTCGCCAGAGCGCCTGACGGTTGCACCAGCTGGGCGGGACGCGAGTACTGCACTGATCGAAATTCGATTCAAGAGCACTGATTCCGAAGTCTGCCAAAGAGTTGTTGATGCCGTCATCGCGGGCTACGACCGATATCTGACGGAGGCTTACCGAAAGCTGGGTAATGAAGTGGTGGAGGTGGTTACCAAGGCTCAAGACCAACTTAGGAAATCGTATGAAGAAATCGCCAAGAAAAACGCTGAATTTCGACAGAACGCTCCGCTGGTTTGGTTAGGTGATGAAGGAAAGAATCACTTTTCCGAGCATTGCATAGAAATTAAAAAATCGATCAATGAAATTGAGATCGAAGATCGCAAGCTGCAGTCGCTGGTATCGCACATCCAAGCCGTTGAAAAACAAGGCCGTCCGGTCGACGCAATTCTACACATGCTCAACTCCAATCCGTTACTGAACAGTTTTCTCGTCCGACAAGATCAGTCAGACCCAAGTTCGTCAATATTGGAGAGTCGGCCACTGCCCTATTCCACCGCCGACCGGCGTGCAGAACTGATCGAACTTCAAATCAAGGAGCAGGAACTGCTAAACTCGGTGGGTGAGGGTCACCCGGCCGTAGCCTCCACGCGCCTGCGTATCGAGTTGATCAACAAACAAATTGTCGCTATGGCCGATGCGGACAAACGCACCGCCTCGGAGAATCAACTTGAACCTGTGGATCCTGCAAAGAAACTAAATTTCTGGAAAGCAGCGATGCAGGATCGAATGGCCGCCCTCAAATTGCAACGGTCGTCGCTGCAGAGTCTGGCTGACGAATACGAACGCAAATCAAAAGAGCTCGGCGAGTATTTAAGTCAGCACAGTTTGTTGAACAAAGAGTTAGCATCCGCTCAATCGCTGCTCGACAATTACACTAACACTCTCAATCGAATTCAAATTCTACCTCAGGGCAGTCAGCTGACATTGCAAACACTTACGCCACCCGCCGCAGGGGCTTTCGTG
This sequence comes from Planctomycetia bacterium, assembly GCA_031367855.1. Taxonomy (GTDB): domain Bacteria; phylum Planctomycetota; class Planctomycetia; order Pirellulales; family Pirellulaceae; genus Aureliella. The sequence continues at coordinate 21,270 of JANLQO010000093.1, forward strand.
AGTCCAACGATCATGCCCTACCTGGTAGGTGGGGCGGCGGCTGGTTTTATCGCGCTTGCCGGATTGGCCTTGCTGCTCGATTTTGCCGACAAGAGTTTTCGTAGTCCCGATGAAATATCCCAAGCTCTAGGTTATCCTGTGCTGGGACACGTGCCTCAATTGAAATCGAAAAGCGGCCGGGAGAAATCGACCGGTTCCGCCGACTCGACTCTTTGCACCCTCTTGGGTCCGAATGCGTTCGGCAGCGAAGCGTTCCGTTCTTTACGCACAGGCTTGTACTTCCGCGAAGCGGAATCTGACAATCGCGTTATACAGATCACCAGTCCGGTACCCGGTGACGGCAAATCAACCGTGGCGGCAAACCTCGCGATTAGTATTGCACTGTCTGGTCGCACGGTCTTGTTAATCGATGCCGATTTGCGACGCCCTCGAATTTGTAAGTTGTTCGGGATGCAAAATGAGTTGGGGTTGGCGGATTTGTTGCGAGGTGATTCCACCTTGCGCGAAGTCTTGCTTGACGGACCAATTCCGAATCTCACGTTGCTCGCAAGCTGCTTACCGTCAAGTAATCCGGCAGAATTGTTGAGCAGCGTCGCATTTGGTTCGCTGATCGAATCCCTACGCGAGAAATTCGAATACCTCATCATTGATACTCCTCCATTGCTCGCCGTCTCGGACGCTTCTTCTGTGGCGGCACGTGCGGACGCTGTGCTGTTGACGGTACGCCTGCGACGCAATTCGAAACCTTTGGCCATGCAAGCCTCGCAAATACTTTTAGAGATGGGTGTACGTCCTATAGGAATTGTCGTCAACGGTATTACCAACTCGCGCAGTTATGAGTATCGCTACGGGCAATACGGTTACCAAGAGACGGTCGGCACATGATCGCGGACCGACCCAACCCCAACGCAGGGACGCTCGGTTTTGCTTGAACAGCTCGATTCTTCCAAGTGGCTGTTGCTGATCGTTGCTGCCGTTGGAATTGGATTTTCGAAAAGCGGATTTCAGGGCGTAGGGATGATTCACGTCATCATCTTTGCGTTTATTTTCGGCGCCCGCGATGCGACGGGAGTCTTGCTTCCGCTGTTAATTGTGGGCGACCTATGCGCCATTTTTTATTTCGGCGCACAAGCCCAATGGAATCACATTCGGCGCTTATTGACGCCCACCCTGATGGGAGTCATCATCGGCTGGCTACTCATGAAGCAGTTGCCCGAAACCACCTTCAAACCCTTGGTCGGGTCAATCATTTTTTCTCTTATCGGCATTCAAGTCGCGCGGATGTGGCGACCTCACTGGTTCGAGAAGATCCCGCATCAAAAGCCGTTTGCCTGGAGCCTCGGGATACTGGTTGGTATTACCACCATGCTTGCGAATGCAGCCGGCCCTGTGATGGCACTTTACCTACTCGCCATTAGCTTGCCGAAATGGGAGTTAGTGGGAACGAGCGCCTGGTTCTTTCTCGTGATCAATGTCTTCAAAGTTCCGTTTAGTTACAATATGGGGCTGATCAACTCTGAGTCACTTGCCATCAACGCAGCATTAGCACCGGCTGTTTTGCCCGGTATGTGGCTCGGCAGGTGGCTGATTCAACGCATTTCGCAGCGCGTCTTTGATAGCTTGCTACTCACACTGACTGGCATATTTGCGTTGCGGTTGATGGGGCTGTTTTAAACAGACGACTAGTTGGGTACTCGAAAATATAATGCTTGCTTCAGCAATTATTGCCAACAAACGAGATGGTCAGAGACTGTCGCGGGCAGAAATCGAATTCATGATCGATGGATTTGTGTCCGCGGCGGTGCCGGATTATCAGATGTCAGCCTGGGCGATGGCGGTGCTGTGTCGCGGGATGGACACGCGGGAAATTTCCGATCTAACCGAGTGCATGTTAAACAGCGGAATTCGCTTGCAGCCCGCCACGGATCGACCGCGTGTCGATAAACACTCGACCGGTGGACTGGGGGACAAGACTTCATTAGTACTTGCTCCTTTGCTTGCATGCTGCGACTTGGATGTGCCGATGTTGAGCGGTCGAGGTCTAGGCATTACGGGCGGCACGCTGGATAAACTGGAGGCGTTTAGCGGCTATAGGTGTGATTTGAATGCGACCGAAATCGATCAACAACTCAAGTCGCTGGGCTGTGTCATTACTGGGACCACGCCGGAGATCACTCCAGCCGATCGCAAACTCTATAGCTTGCGAGATGTAACAGCTACGGTGCCCTCAATCGCCTTGATCACCGCCAGCATCATGAGCAAGAAATTAGCCGAGTCGCTCGACGCGCTTGTGCTGGACGTTAAATTTGGTTCCGGAGCATTCATGCGCGATCGCGTTGATGCGGAGCAGTTGGCCGAGTCGCTCGTGAGCACCGGCAACCAGATGCATGTTCCCACTCAAGCCATCATAAGCGATATGAACCAACCCCTGGGACGGATGGTCGGCAACGCTTGCGAAGTCAACGAGTCGCTGGACATATTGCGCGGCGCCGGACCTAAAGAGACTCGAGACTTGACCCTCCACTTGTGCGCATCGCTACTTGTCACCAGCGGCAAAGTCACGCGGACTCAGGAAGCGCTGGACCTGCTTGTCGCGAAACTCGATAGCGGCCAGGCGCTGCGGCGCTTCCAACAAATGGTGGAACACCAATCAGGCAAATTCGTCGATTGTCTGCCACTTGCGAACCAATCCGTTTTCGCAAGTCCCACCAACGGTCGCCTTATGCAATTCGACGGCCAGCTGATTGGACAGGCCGTGATTGAACTTGGCGGCGGTCGCCGTAAATTGAGCGATCGCATCGATCATCAAGTCGGCCTTGAAATGCTTGCTCGGCTCGGTGACACCGTTTCTGCCGGCCAACCACTGATTCGCATTTTTGCTCGTACCAACGCCACTCGTGCCGTTGCCGAGCAGCTTCTGCTAAGCGCAGTGAGCATTGCTCATTAACCTCGACGATTGCAGACCGAATTCGCAGTCGAGTGAGTCTTCCCCCGAAGGACTCCCTCGACTGCGGATGGTCAGCGCGTCAGCCTGCAGAAGACGCGGTCATGCCAAGCCAGCTCGTTCTTTTGGATCTCTTAGTCCGTCAGCCAGCTTAGCCAGTGCCTCTGTTTCAATTTGCCGAACCCTCTCCCGGGTCAGTCCCAATTCGGTGCCGATTTCTTTCAAGGTATGCGCTGTGCCCTCACCCAAACCGAAGCGTAGCTTAAGTACGGTCGCTTCACGAGTATCGAGTGTGTCGAGCAACTCGAGTACGGTGCTGAGTACGTCGTGGTCCAGCAGTTCCTCATCGGGTGCCTTGAGCCGCTCGTCCATAACCATTTCACCGAGTGACCAACCCGCATCGGTTTGATCGCTTTGTGGCGTACTGTTGTAGACTTGAATCGCTTTTTTGATGATCGGCAATTTCTTGCGAGCTAATCCTAGTACGCGACCAACTTCTTCTTGTGTCGGAGTCCGCCCGAGTTCTTCGGTCAAGCGAGCCGAAGCGCGGCGCCATTTGCTCAGCAATTCGACCATGTATGCCGGGATGCGAATCGTCTTGGCTGAGTTGATGAGAGCGCGTTTGATCGATTGCTTAATCCAATAACTAGCATAGGTGCTGAAGCGTGTACCCATGTTGGGATCGAAACCCTCGACGGCGCGGAGCAGGCCGAGGTTGCCTTCTTCGATCAAATCTTGCAATCCCAGGCCCTTGCCGACGTAACCACGAGCAATATTGACGACTAGACGCAGATTGGCGCGCACCATTCTATCTCGTGCGGGAGCGTCTCCTTCTGCAATCAGTTTCGCTAGATCGCGTTCGTCTTGCGCGGTCAACAGGGCGGTTTCATTAATTTCTCGAAGATAGGTCTCGAGAGGCGATTGGGGTGCGGCGTCAGCCTTGGTGGTGCGTCGTCGCGCACTTACTCGCAGTTCTTCTTCCTGCGTGGTGTCGATCTCATCGAGGTGGTCGTTGTGTTCTGACATGAATGATTCGCACTTCAGGATTAGGGAACGAGGTTACGCTCTGCATCGATTCAAATTCAGCACGATGAACGGATTACCATTGGAGCGGCTAAATTCGGTGGATTTTGAATGAGCAGTTACAGGGGGCGCTGCGACAAAGATTGATATCGTCGCGCATTGCATGCAAATCGACGCTTTGCAAAACATTGACTGTTATGACGATTCTGACGACCGACGCAGATCTTCAAATCGGGCCACGTTTGTGGTCTTTCAACTCTAGTGCACTGTCACCAGCAAGTTGACATCGTCGTTTTTGAAACATGTCGGTTTGCATTGCGATCAATTGATAGAATTGATACAAGCCGTACACGTTGCCGAAAATTCGCAATCAACTTGTAGCAAGCAAGGTTCTAAAATCGGAAACAGTCATGCTGAGCTCGCCCAAGATGTTGTTGTCGTTCGGATTCATCGGAGCTCTCTGCGTCAGCGGTTGCAGCCTTAGTTCGCATAGATCATTCAGTTGGTTGGATCCAAACAAAGCGAAAGCGACCGAGGTGACAACCTCCGCAGCAGCGAGGACGAAGGCGGGCGAGCCAGAGGCTCTGGCCGTAAGGCCAGCCTCGGCGACGCGGGAATTGACTGCGATTCAGCGGGAGTTGCAAGGATTTCACTCATTTGCGTTTGATATCGATATGGCC
>JANLQO010000109.1:0-11952 GCA_031367855.1 Planctomycetia bacterium
AGGATCGAGCCCAGGTGACATCCGACGAAAAAGCATCGAGCTATTTCAGACTACCGCGTGTGACAATCCAGGTCCGCTTCAGTCAGCAATTCCGACCAACCAACGAACCGACAAACCGACTACAAACCGACGACTCGGGAAGATTTTTGAAAACGCTTCAAATTTCTATGCTACCCGTGCGCAACTAGACCATCAAAAAAGAGTTTCAATTATGTACTTGACAACCCTACAAAAGCGCCGTCGGCTCACAGGGAGATTGCGACTACTGTTCCTTTGCAGTCGCGGGCATGGCCAACAACTTCGGCTACAATACGGTCAGGGGTAAAGCTATTTCCGAACGGAGCGTCAAGCATGCTGAGTTTTATCAATCCCGCGCGGCAATCGGCTGGCAACTCGCGGCGTGACTTCTTGCGAGTGGGCGGTATTGGGCTGGCAGGCCTCACGCTGAACCCAATCCCCGCGCAGCCAGCTATCGGCAGCAATCAAAAATCGCCGCTCCGCGACAAGTCCGTTGTGTTTCTGTTCATGCACGGTGGACCATCGCAATTCGAGACCTTCGACCCAAAAATGTCCGCGCCTTCGAGCATCCGCAGTGCGACCGGCGAAATCGCCACCAGCATTCCCGGCGTCACGTTTGGCAGCACTTTTGAAAAACTGGCGCAGCGAGCTCATCTGTTCAACATCGTGCGTTCGTTCGTTACCGGTGACGGCAATCACGATATCAAGCCGGTGATGAGCAAAGATACGTTGAAAGCCAATCTCGGTTCACTGTACTCTCGCGTGGCAGGACCGATTCGCACTCGAACCGCGATGCCAACCAACGTTGCCTTGTTTCCACGCGCAGTTGAACCCGACGCCGGTCCAGCCATCGACAACTTTGGTAATTTTGAATCCTCGGGAGAATTCGGTAGCGCCTTCGCACCCTTCGTTCCCGGTGCTGGAGCCGGTTTGCAACAAGACTTGCGACTCAATTTGCCGCACGATCGCCTGTCCGATCGCCGCGCGCTGCTAGCCGGATTGGATTTATGGAAACGTTACGCTGAGGCCAACAAGACCATCGAAGGATCGCAAGCCCTGCAGCAACTTGCTTTCGACGCGCTGATCAATGGAGTCTCCGATGCCTTCGATCTCAATCAAGAAGATCCACGTGTCATTGCCAGCTACGATACGCGACCGCATTTCAATCCAGAGCGCATCGATAAGAAATGGAATAACCACAAACACTATGCGGACCATGGCAATTCGATCGGCAAGCTGCTATTGCTCGCGCGGCGGCTGTGTGAACGTGGTTGTGGATTTGTGACCATCACGACCAGTTTTGTGTGGGACATGCACGCTGACATCAACAACGCCTCGATGCGTGAAGGGATGGGTTACGTCGGTGCTCCCTTCGATCATGCTGTGGCGGCGTTCATCGACGACATCGAAGCTCGCGGACTGCGCGACAAGATCCTGCTCGTGTGCTGCGGCGAGATGGGCCGCTCACCGACCATCAACGCAGCCGGAGGACGCGATCACTGGGGCAATCTCGCTCCGCTGATGCTTTACGGAGGTGGCTTGAAAACCGGTCAAGTCATCGGTCAATCCTCGCGCGACGGTGGCACACCCGCTGCGGACGCCGTCACGATTCAAGATCTGATTGCCACCATCATGCATACGCTATTGGACGTCGACCAAGTACGCGTTACCAGCGGCCTGCCTCGCAATTTACTTGAGGTAATCGCAAGAGGCACACCGATCCGGGGACTGTGAGCCGGCCTTTGTGTCTGCGACTTTTGGGGGTTGAAAAACAACAAATTTGAAATGTCAAACTGAAAATGGTGGCAGATTAATAGCGATGAGTTGTTTAGATCAGTCTCGCAAATCGATTTTGCAGCAACCGAAGTCGAGTGACTTTGCGACTGAGCGACTGCTTAGGAACTCGGCGTTTAATCGATAGTAACTGAACTTGCCGTCTTTTTCAGTCGTAACCAAATGGGCGTGAAACAGTACTCGCAGATGATGCGAGACGTTGGGCATCTCGACGTCCAGCAGTTCAACTAAGTCCGACACGGTTAATGGACCGCACTGCAGCGCTTTGACAATCTGTAGGCGAACCGGATCTCCGAGTGCCTTGAGGTAGGTGGCACAAAGGGTCGCATTCTCTGAGGAGGAATCATCAGCGGACATTATCGACCGTTCGTAAAGCAAAAACACGCGGCGCCTGCACTTCGGTACTTCATTATCCCTGCTCCATGAGAACACACAAGTCAACGTCCATCACCGCCAAGCGGTCTAAAGAGCCGGCGGGATCTCTTGCTCAAGCAACTTGCCGATCTCGGCAACCGACAAACGCAGCGAGGCGGCGGCCATCTTGAAATTAGTGTGGCCGGAGACTTCAGGTTGGATCTCTGTAAACAACTCAGTGGCCCGGCGCAGCTTGCTAAACTTCTTTTTGGCTAATTTGAGGTAGGCCACTTCGTCTTGGCTGTCCAGCGAAGGACCGAGGGCAAGCATATAGTCGTAGAGGTCGCGATGGACGGAGGCTAACTCTTCGTCTTCGGTCTGTTCATCGCTGTGCTTTAGGAACGCTCGCACCATCCACACATGAGCGAGCTGCGCGTCGATGAGTGCCATCAGGCTTGGTAGGGCGGAATCCGTCATCGTTACTTGGCTGGCTTAGGAAAATTCAAATGCTTGTGAAGAAAATCATACGTTCCAACACCATTGATCGTATGCGGTCCGGCGAAAAACTCGATCTCGCAGCGGTCACCGATCCCAAGCCTCGCGTTGTACAGGTGTCGTACTTTGGCAAACTCGCTGGCCACGCGATCATCGGGACCGACGCCATCAAAATGCCCACGTTCGACCATGAATGGCCGCGGCGCAACCAGCGCTGCCATCTCGGCGTAATTGAACTTTGCCCCCAGATCGAATTCAAAGATCTCGTACTCGTTGGTCCACACGTAACTGTAACTCGATTGCGTCGAGGCGTTCTTCCAAACCCAATCGTTGAAGTCGGCGGAGCAGATCGACAAGCAATAGTCGGGCACCAGTGGCGGAATGCGCATGGCACTCTTGCCGCCATACGATAAGCCATAAAACCCAATTCGCTTGGCATCCACAAACGGCAGCGTCCCCAACCAATTTACGATCTGCTGGTGCTGCGGCACGATGACCGAGAACAGAGTCTTCTTCAGCAGATACGATTTGCGCTGAAGCGTACGAAAACGATCGTGGCCGATGTAAAGATTCTGCGGTGCGAAAGTGATAAAGCCGCGTTCGGCCAATTTGCTCGCAAAGTCATGATAGGCTGGATTGTCACCAGTAACGATGTCTTGCGGTCGCCCCTCCAAGCCGTGTTGGCACACTACTACTGGCCGCTTCTCACCAGCGGGCAGATCCTTCGGTACACAGAGAATTCCGTAGGCGAAGACATCAGGAAACACATCCAGCATCACTTCGTAGCCGGTCCAAGTCGTCGCGTCATGAGTCTTGCGAATGCGTGGATTGGCGGCCAGGAGCGGTTTGTCAAAACGACCGATGACCTCTTCGCGATAGAAGTCGCGGAAACGTTCGATTGATTTGCCGTAAGCGTCGAGCGAACTGGTATCGACGCGATTTTTGCCATCTTTGTCATCGTATTGCGGCAAGTTGATGTTGATGAACTGACGGCGCTCTTGGTCGGAAGCGGCCAACAAGCGCTGCGTAAACTCGTCCATCTGCTTCAGTTGCCGGGCTTGCCTGGCGGGAACATCGATCTGGTGCGTCACCGCAGGTGGTTCGCCGTCGGGCAGTTTTGCGTCCGCCTGTACCGTTTGGATCGACAAAGCCAGCTGTTGCAGCGATTCTTCACTGAATAGCTGTTGTGCATCGGCGGGACTTCCAAACAACTGCATCGACTTCGCCAACTCGCTGGGGCCAGCTGCGGTGCTGAGCAATTGCTGAGCTCGATCAAACTCTTGCTGCACTGCCGCTGCATCAGGCGTACCCAGTGTTCCCGGCGCGCCGCCTTCACTCGGCAAATTTACCGATGGCCATTGCGATGCTTGGATGAACAATTTGCGAGGCGCTACTAACGTCGCCAATTCCGCACCCCCGAATTGCTCGAGCAATCCGAACACGTTGCGATCGATCGGTTCCTGCCAAAGTTGCTCGCGCGGTGCAAAGCAACCACTCACAATTGCAGCGTCGATCCGTGGATCAACTGCGGCCGCATACATGGCCAGCATCCCACCTTCCCCGTATCCAATCACCGCTATTTTCGCCTCGGCTCCGTTGGTCCGCTCGATCCAGTCCACCAAAGCCAACGATTTTTGCACTTCGTAGCCGATCAAGTGACGTCCCAATTCGTATGCGCTGCGGTAGATGTATTCGCGGTTGGTCATCTTCGAACGAGCATTGCGCGGCACATAAGTGCGATCGATTAGGACCGGCACAATGACCTGGCAACCCGCTTCCGCCAATCGCCGCGCAACTTGACTCGACTTGGCCACGCCCGGTGCCAGTCCACACAGCATCTCTGGCGTCTGATCTGCGTCGGGTAGGACGACCACATGTGCTAGCGGTTTGGCAACAGGCTGCAACAACAGCCCCTCGCCTTGCAATCCATCGAGCGCCGACCAACGTACCGCATGCACGCGATAGACGGGTGTTTCTGCGACTTTGTCGGGAATCGCTGTTGAACTTATGAACTCCAGCGCATCCAATGCGATCCGAGTATCGCGCAGGCCGATGATATGCGTCAGACGATCACGGTTCCTTTTGACTGAGGCCTCATAAGCGCCGGGAGAAGTCAAGTCGCGCTGCCAATGCTTCGCACGCCCGCTGACCGATTGTTCGATCTCGCGCAGCAGAAAACGATCAACTCCGTCTACCAATTGAGCCGCAATATCGCCTTCTAAGGTTAGTGGCGGCGCGTCGGGTATAACCGCTTGAGCACTAACGAAGCCCGCGAGAGCTAGCCACATTACGAATACAAAACTCAGATTTCGCATGTTAGAGCCTTACCAAGCGGGGACATAGTTTTCAAGAGTTGATGCATTGTCAAAGTTTTCCGTTTGGACGCCGCGGCGGTCCGAATTCATAAATCGTCCCCATTCAAATCCTCAATTCAAATCCTGTAGAGGAGTTGTTCCGCAACTCCGTTCCAAGTCGCGAAGCGACTCGGTCACCCTATCACGGCAGGTAATTCAGCGTGTAATAAGCCTCGGCATGCAGCAGCGGTTCACCCGATTTTGCTCGAAGACCGGCGGCCTTAAGTTCATGCACGTGGCCGATCATCAGCCCATCAACTTGAAGCTCGACGGACATTCCATCGGCGGCAACTTGAACCGATTCGATCTTTGGCTCGGTGTGATCCACTTCGGGACTTCCGTATTGTTCACGATAGATATAGGTGTACGTTTGCATTGAATAAGTGCCTACATCGGCAGCGGTCTTCGTATCAACCGGTTTTGTAAATGTCAGTTTAAATCCTTTGGGTTGTACTCGCATGGTTTGAATTTCGAAAGGCATTTTGCCAGTCCAATTCAATCGCTCGACTGCAAAGTCCTTTGAGCCACGCGAGCCCCAACCGCGGTTGGTTCCACCCACAAAAAGTGCTCCCGACGGGTCCATCTCGACGCCGACTACGCCCGATGCGAAACCCGCTCGAAACGGAAAGCATGCTCCCTGGTAACGGCCTTTTACCTTTTCCAAATCAACTCGCATGATTGTACTCTGCGTTTGTTCACCGACGAATAACTGATTCTTAAACGGACCGAATTTGCCTCCTGTCGTGTCGCAAGAAATCCCGCTCGCCGATTGCCCCATCTTGCCGTAGGGGAACATGATCGCGGTTGGGATGAGGTCCGGATGCTTCTCGGCTTCGACCATCAGGCGACTATCGTTCAAGGGGTTTACCGTCTTCTTTCCTTGAAATTCTGGACTCCGCTGCATCCATTTGTTGCCCCCGGGATGTCCCACAAATTTGCCAGGCACCAATTGCTTCAAGCCGCAGGTACCGTTCCATGGTCCTTGATTGTCCGTGTAAAAAACATCGCCAACATGATTGAAAGCGATACCTCCCGGTGAGCGAAGACCATAAGCAGTGGGAATAGTTTTTCCATCAGGCGTTACTCGCAAGCAACAACCGCGAAACGGAACTTCGCTGCTGAACGAACCCGTCAAGCAGAGTGCGACCCAAATCGCTCCCTCCTGGTCGAATTTCGAACCGAAAGCGTACTCGTGATAGTCGCCATTGATTTCCCAGCCATCTCCCACGATTTCAAAATCATCTGCTACGCCGTCCCCGTTACTGTCGCGAATGCGAGAAACATCCGATCGTTGAGTCACGTATAACCATCCATCGCGCTCGGCAAGCCCCAAAGGTTCATGCAGCCCATGAGCGAAGCGGGTGAAGCTATCCGCGCCGACCTTCGCAGCCAGCGGATGTTTCACGAACCAAATTTCACCGCGCCGCGAGGCTACCGCCAAACTGCCGTCAGTCATTACACTGAACGCGCCTGCCTCGATCACCGCGCCTTCGGGCGTCGCGAAAGTCGTAATGCGGTAAAAATCATCCTCGACCGGATCTGCTCCCCTGCCCTGCCCCATCGTCAGACAGGTTATTGCGATTAGCAACGCCGCATTTACAAACCAAAATCTCATCACAAACTTACCTTGTATAAATCATGTCATAGCATTCGATTTGGCAATCCGGAGCAACTCGGCCACTTCACCAGGAGATTTCTTCGGTAATTGAGACATCGCCCGTTTCAGGTAATTCAGCTCGCAGTTCTGGCTTGCCCCCAACATCGATCAACTTGACCTTGGCCCCTTTGATGACCATACGCATTTGATCGTCGATCAGATATCCACCCTCGACGGCAGTGATTTTGCCGCTCGCAGCCCGGAATACTAGACCTTTTGTTGGCTTGGCAATCTGAATACTCAGACGGCGATTGAGCCCTACTGAGCTTTGTTTCGCCGCATGCGCGCTTGGCAAGGGTTGATCTTCGACGCTTACATTAGCAAACTGATAACGGAAAGCAGGCTGGCCCGCGGAATTCAAGTTATAACCTTTGAAGTGATAGTCGCGCTCGCGAGCGGGTGAGGTGGGCCAAGCCGCGTCGAATTTATCCAACACAGCCAACGGCGACATCGACTCAAGTTTAACGACATAGTCGCCCAGGGGAGTTTGATTGCCGGGGCCGCGACCGACCCAGTGTTTTGAGGCATCCATGAACTCGTTTTTCCAGATCAAGGCAAGCGACATGTTGCCGGCGTCCCAAGCAATATTCGTCTGTTCGGGATAACCCACGGCAATGCCGCGCGGGCTCAGCCCTTCGATAAAGTTGCGATAGATAATCGGTCGCTCGCTCGGTTTAAGCACAATTGCTTGCGCGTCCAGGCCAACCGGTTCACGAGTCTTATCGCCCTGCGAAAGGTAAACCCACATCGCGTCGATCTGCTGGTGCGTATCGCCGCCAAACACGGTTGTAAGCGTCGACTTGCCTTCAGGGAAACTTAGCGGCATGCGTGTTCCAGGACGATACTTGGTTGGCTCAAGCATATAACGATGAAACCAATCTGCGTTCAGTCGCTCGGACATGCGTTGCATATCGATAGCTTGAATGCCAGGCGTCGCCTTCTTTCCGAACGTATGGCACTTGACACACGCTAGACCTTCACCACCCACAAGCTTCCGCCCGGCTGAAATCATGGGATCGCTATGGGTAGCAGTCTGAATCGATCTGGGGTCGCGCGAAACGGGCTGGGTATCGAGGGTAACCAACAGATCTCGCATCGACTGGCCAATACTGTTGCCAAAGCCGGGCATACGCGTGAGCATATAAGGCCGTTCCTTCGCGCCACCGGCGATCGTTTCCGCGATGTATTTTGATTGCAGTTTGTCGCCGACCCCTGTCAAAAGTGGCGGTACTCGTCCTTCGTTCCCCATCTCTTGCATGCGAGTCACGAAGAGCGGGTCGCGGGTCGCTTCAGGACCGCCGAGGTCGCCGCGATTGTGACAGGCCAAACAGTTACTATTGGCCAGATGAAATTCAAGGTTCTCTGACGCAGTGAGTTGTTTTGCTAATCCTTGCATGGCGGCTTGGATGCTATCGCGTTGCAGCGAGCTAAGCTCATACTTGGGCAACCCGGCCGGTGTCTGGTCGGACAAGCAGCCCGCGCCCGGTTTCAATACACTTAGCGGTTTCGCTTTCTTGGCGATTATTGCCTCATCGGATGCTTCTAGCTTGTGGCAGTTCGCGCAGCCGACCGACTGGAACAACTCCTTGCCAGCAGAAACTAACTCAGACTTAGGTTTGAAGACCGACGGGATCACTTCATTATTGAGTGCACCCTTTGGATCCGCAGTGATAAGAGTCGCAATGGGAGTTCGGCCAAAGTCCGGTCCGGCTACATCCAATGCCAATACCTCTTCGCCACCTTTTTCAAAGTACTCGATACGCAGCGGATGCACTCCGACATCTAGCTGAAGCTTTCCCTGGCGCTGCTCGGCAGGGTGGACGCCATCGTATTCAACCACTTGCTTACCATCAATGTTCAGTCGGCTACCATCGTCGGAACTCAGAAAGAACTGATACTCGCCCGTGATCGAGATCGGCAAATAAGCTTCAAAGGTCATTGCGAAATCACTGTCGCGGCCCGCCAATTTCAAATCCAAACCGCTCGTAGTACCTGCCTTGTCAGGCTTCAATTGATTGAAATCGGGCAGCTTGTCCCAAGATCCAAAATAGACGTTGGCTTGAAACTGTTCGGCACCTGGCACGATGATCGCTTCACCGAGTAGATAACAAGCGATATCCCGAGCTTCGCTCATATCGTTAACCAACTTTGGCATTAATCCGCTTGGTCGAACCACGTGCGGATTCGCTAAAAATCGGCTGAGCGAATCGAGCGAGTATTTAGCCGTCAGATCGCCGAGCGGGACGCTAGTGGCCTCTAAATCTGCATCGCCTCGACGGGGCGCATGACAGGCTGCGCAGCCGATCGCGTGAAACAAGTCTTCGCCGCGTTTGGCGGCCGCAGTGTCGCCAGAGCGATCCATCAATCGACCGGTCGACAGCAAGAAACTGGTGATGGCTTCAACCTGACGAGCCTTTTCGTCCGCTGTGACACCATGAAATAGATCGGGCATCGCAGTTCCGATTTTGGTTTCGTGCGGCGCGGAAATGAATTTCAGCAAATGATCCGGCCGCAATCGACCGCCGACTTGACCTAACAACGGAGCGGAGCGATTAATGAAGGTCTTGTCTTCGGTTGTATGACAGGCCGTGCATCCAAGTTGGGAGATCAGCATTCGCCCGCCAATTTGCGCCGACTCTGGTGCATTCGCTTGTACAGCATAGAATCGCTCGAAAGCCGGAATGCGGGGCCGACGGGCGTCTTTATCCGCATCGCGGGGTACAATCCAAATATTGCGATAGCGGACGGGATTGCCATGATCTTGAAGATAGACGGGCCCAGGCTCGGCCGATTCATTATGGGGTGCCGCAGTTGTGATGTTGGGTACTTTCACATCGCGTTGTACTATTTCGCCGTTCAAGCGCGCGGTGATCTTCGCATCGCTAGTCTTCTTTCCTTCCCTGTCAAATCGTGCCGCAGTGAATTCGACGTCGTACGTTTGCCACGTGAGGGGTGGGAAGCACATGTTGAGGTCGGGATCTCGCACAGAGTAGATGCCGCCAGCCTCGTTGTCCTTGCCTTGCAAGCCGAACGAATCGAGCACTTGTGTTTCGTAACGCCCTTGGTGATACACGCCGCTGTTGCCACGCCCCTGTCCGCGAGCCTTCGGTTGAAACGGCGTACGGAACTCGATATGCATCGCGTAATCTCTAAACGTGTCAAGCGATTCTGTGCCTTGCATGAGCAAGCCATCATCGGTCCGTTTCGAGCTTGATTTCCAATGTTTTTCAAGCGATGCTTGGCTGCCGTCAAAGAGCACTATCGCGGCCGCGGGTGGTTTGGCGCCAAGCGTTGGACTCTGGCGATCGGCTCGCGACAATCCACGGCTCTTGATAAGGCCTTGAACCGTGTTAGCGTCACCATCGGTTTTCTGCGGAGGACTTTTATCCCAGCCAGCACCTGGCAATCCACCTTGGTAGAGCACGATGTCAAACTCGCCATCGCCCATCGCGATGACTTGCATGCCAAGTTTCGGGGCCGTGTACTCGCCCTGAATCGCAAAATCCTTGTCCGCCGCCGCGGCTTCGGGAGTGTCGTAGATTTGATCGGCTGGCCAAGCGAATGACATTCGCAGTGCCATCGTGCAACTGAGTGCCAATGCAGCCAAGAAAAAAGACGCTTTGGCAAATCTAACGGGAAAAAATCGATGACGCATGAGGTAGTGTAATACGGGAGAGTGATGATTGAGGTAGGGATTTAGACGAGGACTATTGGAGTCGCTCGGAAGGGTAAAGTCTAGGCTTTGTCTCAAAAGGAGTTTTACCCTTTCCGGGCAAAAGGGTCCGACGCCTATTGTGACAAAGTCTAGTGTAATTAAAACTCTCGCGGGGTGGCTGGTGCGGAGCTTCGGTAATTGCAAACTTATCGCTGTGCGCCACAGCGACTGGGCAGCGAAGCATTGGGCGACCCAGAAACAGCCATGTACATTAAAACGTCGATGCGTCGTTCAGCCGAGTTACCAAATCTTCCGGCAACTTCAGCGCGACCGCTAGTCGCTCGAGATACTGCTGCTCCACTGGATCGCGTTCATCAACCACCAGCGATGAAAGTAAATAGACCTCCGAGGCAGCCGCTGGCGAATCCACTCGACTAGCCAACTGTTCGACGGACAAGGGGTTGCGCAGCTCGCGCTCGATCAGCTGCCTCGCATCGGCTCCCAATTCAATGGTATGCATATGCGTCTCGATACGCGACCGCTCAGTTGCATCGATGTGTCCGTCGGCGTTCGCTGCCGCAATCATCGCTTGCAGCAAGGTCAAACTGCGATGGTTCGATTCGGCTTCGTTCAAATCAGTGAGCGCCCTGCCAGGCAGCGCCGGTGGTCCGCTAGTCGTCGCCGCGGCCCCTTGCCCCGACTGCCAACTTTGATATGCCTTATAGGCGACTGCCGCAACGGCGGCGATGCTTCCATATTTAACCGCTTTGCCCGTCACCGAGCGACCAGCCTTGGTTCCCAACAACAGCGCAAACAGGCCTCCGATTGCGGCTCCTTTGCCTAGATTCGACATGGCGTCATGGCGTGCCTCGCCCGCCGCTGGGATGCCCAATTTCGATTCTGCAAAGTCTTTTGTCTTTGCCGCCATCTGCTTGCCGCTGCCCAAAAGTTGATCCAAGATGTTCTTAATGTCCACAGTGCTTCGCCCTAAGGTAGATGAATTGATCGCGACCTACGAAACCGCGCGAACCGTTTGAGTTACATTGTATCAGGTCTATCCATGTAGCTTACGACAGGATCATCATCCGTGACCACTCCAACCTCGGGAGAAAAAGAATGACTCGCTTTCGCATGTTTCTCGCTGTGCTTTGCCTCACCTCCCCGTTTACTTTTCACTCGGCGAGCGGTCAGGAAAAACTACGGATCAAGGCCGAGCAACTGATCCTGCCCGGCGAAGTGCTAGATGTCGATGGCAGGCCGGGTTTCGTTTTCTTACCCGAAGCGACCAAGCGATCGAAGCCGCAACCGTGGATCATGTATGCACCAACTCTGTTGCCAAACTACCCGGACAGTCATGAGAAATGGATGCATGAGCAATTCCTGGCAGCAGGCATCGCCATAGCAGGCGTCGATGCTGGAGAAGCGTACGGCAGCCCTGCTGGCTGCGATGCGATGGACAAGTTGTACAGCTTGTTGGTGGAGAAACGGGGCTTCGCGCCGCGTCCCTGTGTGCTTGGTCGCAGTCGTGGCGGCTTGTGGGTAAGCAGTTGGGCGATTCGCAATCCAGACAAAGTGGCTGGGATGGCTTGCATCTACCCCGTCTTCGATTTGACCACCTACCCAGG
>JANLQO010000115.1:0-19804 GCA_031367855.1 Planctomycetia bacterium
AGCGTTACCCGAACGTGCCCTTCGACGGCGACTACTTCTATTCGGTTCCACGAACCGACTTTTTCCATGGACGTCGCGAACTGTGAATCTCCTTTGGCTGCGAATGCGATGGGTGCTACGCTGTCCGGCAGTGTGAGCCACAACTGCTCCGATTTTTCAGTAAATCGGAAATCCATTACGAAACCACGCAACTGGATCGCGTCCGCCGTCTCCAGGCGCGCTTCCTCGCCAGCCACGCTTCCATCGAACGCTAGCACCCAATCTTTAACCTGCCACGCATTTTTGCCGGCTCCCTTTACCTTCCAACCATCCAGGTCAAGTCCCGTATAGATTGAGTGATAACCGCGATGGCTGATGGCAACGTCTTTTGCGTCAATGGGTGACTCGGGCAGCTCTTTGATTCGCAGGTTGCGATATTGAACAACACCACCTTCGGACTCGAGGCAAATGTAACCTTTGCGCGGGCTGGCTTCTTTGCCTTGCGTGACTACCTTGCCATTAACCGCTAACGAAATATTGCCATCGTTGCACACAATACGGTAGTGATTCCACTCAGGACTTGGCTTCGAACGTTCCTCAGTTGGAAACGCGCGACTGCCGCCGCCACGACCATTGATGGGTGTCATTTGCGCGCCGTGTATGGGAAAGATGTCCCCGTGCGTAGTGTGGCTCTGCGTGTTCCCATAGGCGTTTTCTAGCACTTGCACCTCGATGCCGCGATGAAACGGCACACCGCGCGAAGTGATGTCATCTGCCCAAACAAATATGCCCGCGTTGCCACCCGGAACCATATGCCGCCATTCAAGTTCTAACTCGAAGTTGTGATACATTTTCTCAGTCCGCAGCTCACCGATCGGCTTGCCGGTGCACAGCAATACTCCATCACGCACCGACCACGTTTGCAGCGGTGTATTCACCAGCACCCAACCGGATAAATCTTTGCCATTAAAGAGAGGCGTCGCTTCTTGGCCCGATACGCAGGGTGCATCAATGAGAGAAAGACACAGCAGTGGCGCACAAACGCATGCAAAAAAACGCATGATAAGATCCTGCGAGAGGTACGATTCGGCTGTAATTAGCCTGGCTACTACACGGAGTTCAAAAACGTGTATGACGCGAACTCCTGGGTAGTTTAGCAGGCTTATAGCAAGATGTCGAAACTAGGCATTGTCTCAAAAGGGGTCTGACCCTCTCCGGGCATGTGAATCAAACCTGGACCATGCCCTTCGAAGACTCAGGGGCGTGCCACCCAACCCATCGCGTATCCTCAGGACTAGCTGCTTGCGTCCGCGTTTTGAACGGCCCACAGCAATTCCGTCAGTACCTTTTGGGGATCACCCAGCGATTTCAGCAGCTCCTCAGACAATCGCTTCACATTCCCGCTAGCTGCCAACGTTGGTGAAAGCGCCACAATATGCTCGACCTTTTGTTCCCAGGTCAATTTCTCGGAGGCTGCCAAGCCAGCGATATAAGACCGCTGATCCTGTGACAAACGCCCACGATGGATGGCATAACCGGATGCTGGCATGACAACATCACTTTTGACGGGTGCCTGAGGCTCTACCTTTAGGTCAAGGCTTGGCTGCGCCAGTACACTTGCACCGCCTTCAGTCTTCGACTGATTCCAATTTAACGCTGCAACCAGTGAATTCTCCAAACCACCTTTGACTGTACGTTCGCCCAGCGAAGTGCGCGCCGCAAAGGTCATTTCAGCCAAGTGCCAATTCTGAATATCGCTTTCAGCCGCCTGCAACCAGCGATTTCTATCAACCGCAATGGAATCGCGAGCAAAAGCATCGCTGCGGACCACCCAACCGACAAGTTGTGACAAATTGCGACCATGGGCGCGGAACTGCAGCGCCAGCAACTGTTGCAACTCCTGGCGTTCGGCTAAGCCGACATCATCGACCAGTGCATTCGATGCAACCAGCGGCCGGCCCAGACCCACTTGCCAAACTTGATTCACAATTGCTTGATCGGCTTGATTCGAATTTCCAATCCACTTCGCCAAAGCCTGGCGAGGCGTCTTCACGCCCGCAACGCTCTGCCAAGGCTGGCCATCAGGCAGGACAAACTTCGCAGCTTCCAAAGTTCCATCCGGACGATCGAAAAACAAACTTGGTTTCTTTGTCGCTGCAAAGACCTCCGTTTGCGTATCTATGGCCATTCGTTCACTAGATTTTTCGTCGGTTTTCACATCCAAGCCCATCAACGTTGCTACTAGCGACCAATACTGCTCTTGCGATTTTGCAATGCCACCCGTGCCTTTTGCCTCATGGCACCGCACACAACCAAGCGACGAATCCATAAACACTCCGCTCAAGTGTGAAGCCATGCGGTGGTTTCCGTCTCCGGCAAACGCACTGACCAATAGATCATCAGACAGCACCTGTGTCACAACTTCATTCCAAGGCTTGGCGCCTGCGATACTGCTAGCTACGAATTCCTCAAGCCGTTTCACGGGTTCGTTATCCGAAGGCAGGCTACCGCCACGCATCCAATCGGCTACCAACTCTTTCGCCCACAAACGCGTGAACGCTTGAGAGTCAATGGCCTGAGCAATCACTTGTTCGCGTCCAACTCCACTCTTCAAATCAGTCAGCTCAGCGGCGAGCGTCGACGGCAATTCTTGTCCTGTCAAAGTCCTCGAAAGCGATTCAGCAAGTTGATTGCCGCCAAGCTTCGCTTCAGGCGTTATTTTCAAACGTTGCCAAAGCATCGCTAGTTGCTTATCGATCAGTTCGACAATCTGCAGATCACTCAAGCGGTTCGCTGGCGCCCTTGAGTCCGTCTTGAGTTCTTTTTCAGTCGCTTGGTTAGTTTCACGAGATGCAAAGGGTACGTTCTCAATTCCCAGCTTTTCGCCGCTGAAATGATCATCGTCTTTTTTAGATACACTCGATTTGTTTGAGGCTGCAACTTGCGGCTGATGCGTCGTCGCCGCAGCGTTGTTCTTAGGCGCGGTGGCAACCGAATCGTTGGTGCGTACAAAGGCAGCGCGCCATTGAACGGCACAGGCAATCAAAACTCCACTAGCCGCCACCACCAACAATACCTGCCACCCATGAGAAGTAGGGCGTTTCTTGGGGACTGCGGCTAGCTTCCGCACGATTGCCGACTTAACTACGATCGGGGGTGCAATCAATTCGCCAGTCACTTCAGTCTTGCTGGGCAACGGAATCTTCCCGGCGCGTTCTTGTTGCCACGCGGTTGTAATGTTGGCAAGCAAATCAGGCGGCCGACGGCCTGTCACCACCTCTTCAAGGAACGAATCGAATATTTTGTCGGACCAATTGTTATTCATCGCAATTCTATATCTTCGGTTTCGTTTTATTGAATCTTCTTTTCAACGCACTCGCGCAACTGAAACTTGGCCCGTTGCATCAAATTCTTGGCACCGTGCTCGCTAATCCCTAATGATTCAGCGATTGACTGGCGACTGGAGTCCTCAGCAAATCGAAGCCGGAGAGCCAATTTGGCACGTTCTGTCAACTGCTCAAAACAAACTGTCAGCGCTTCGATACAACGATCGCCTGCATCGAAGCCCGCCCAACGCATCCAGCTTGACTCCAGATCTTCAGCGTGCTCAGTCACCTTCATTCTTGCATCACGACGGCGACGCGAAATAAAGAAATTGTGAGCGACGCGACGTAAATAGGCGGCAGTGGCGCGCTCATTGTATTGCACGAAGGGCCTTCGCATGACCTCAAGAAATGTGTCCTGCGTTAAATCATCTGCCAGCGAAGCGTCACACCCTAAGGCACGAAGGTACCGCCACACGCCGGCTTGATGGAGCGTTACCAGGGATACCAAATCAATCTCGGCATTGTCACCGATGGATGTCTCTTTGCTCGCTGTTGCCACTCAATGCCAACCTGTTACGCCAACCTGTTACCCGATCAATTCGCGAATTACTTTACCACCATTGGCAATCTTCATCGGGCGCCCATTCTTGCTCTGATAAGTGGTTTCCAATGAGATTCCCAAAGTCTTACAAACTGTGGCCATTAAATCCTCAGCCGAATAAGGCTCGGTATCGACCGCCGTACCGTCATCGTTCGTCGCACCCACGGCGATTCCGCCCTTCAATCCACCACCACCGACAACTACACTCCACGCGCGCGCCCAATGATCTCGACCCGCGTTAGCGTTGATTTGGGGTGTGCGTCCAAATTCGCCCATCCAAATGATTGCAGTGTCCTTTAGCAAATCGCGCTGTTCAAGATCTTCAACCAGCGCGCTCATGGCTTTATCCATCACCGGCAAGCGTTGATTTTGAAGAATATTGTGAATTCCAGCGTGATTGTCCCACCCCCCCAGGTCGACTTCAATGAAAGGCACGCCGGTTTCAACCAGGCGGCGAGCCATCAAACAGCCGCGACCGAACGCGTCATTGCCATAGCGTTCGCGAACCGCTTCAGGTTCCTTTTCAACGCGAAACGCTTCCATTTGTTGGCTGGTCATGAGATCGAAGGTCTTCTTCAGCACTTTGCGATGATCTTCGCTCACATGACCACGATTTTGCGAGATAAAGCTTTGCTCAATCATGTCGAGCGCAGCCATCCTCTGGATCAGGCGATTATCTTTAAGATCCATATCCAGGTCGCGAATTCGCCCATCGCTGGTCACTGAGAACGGAGCCCAAGACATGCCCAAAAATCCCGGCCCCTCGCTTGCTCCACCAATAGAAATAAATGGGGGAATCTCGAGATCGTTGCGGTTCGCCATAATCTCATGTGCAAGAACCGAACCGTAACTTGGATGTTCAATATTCGGATTGGGGACAAAACCGGTATGCATGTAGTAGCGACCACGATCATGGTCCGCTTCGCGCGTGCTCATTGAACGCACGATCGACAAATTGTGCATCTGCTTGGCTACCCTAGGTAGGTGCTCGCAAATTTGCACATCGCCCGACGTACTAATTGGCATGAATGGTCCTCCCGTGGCCGCCCCAGGCTTGAGGTCCCACAGGTCGATCGTGGCAGGTCCGCCACCCATCCACAACAAAATTGCAGACTTATGGTTCTTCTTAAGCTCAGCCGCATGCAGGCGAATGGAATTGCCCATGGCGAGCGAAGTACCAATCATGGCACTCGCGCCAGCCGCATGCTGCATGAAGTGGCGACGAGTCATACCAGCCGGAGTCGAATTTCGTGTCCACAGCATTTAGATGCCTTTTGCCTTCCAAAGTTGTCAATCGAATAGTTGTATTGTTGATCAGTAATTAGAACTGCTAAGCTAAGACTCGGCTACTGAACCATAATGAATTCATTGCTGTTCAGTAATGCCCACCACAGATCTTGCAAGGCTTCGTCCGTCTTGCCTTTGCGAGCTGAAACCAATTGCGCTGAAATCTTCAGCTCCTCGGGCTTCGGTTTCCTGGAAAAACCTGCGGCGAAAATCACCCCAACCTTTTCGGGAAGATTCGAATTGGATTTGGCCAAATTGCCCAACCATGAACCAGCATCCGTCGCAGTTGCCCGCTTAACCAAGTCCCCGTTAAACATCATCAGTGCTTGTGGAATCGAACCATTAAAGGTTGTCGCTTCGTCACCTTCATCAGTGCCGAACGCAACCACAAACTGCCCCAACCACTTGTCGCGCTCCACCTGCTGCTGCTCCAAAGAACCGCGAGCTTGTCCACCGACATTCACTAGCGATTGGTACAGCTGTTCCGCACTCATCTGTCGCAAATAAAAGTGGCTAAATTGTGGCGGGTTGCCCGAAGCCGGATCGTCAGCTTCGTTACCCGACTGAATTCGACTGGATAGTTGATACGGTTTCGACAAGGCGATCCACTTCATCAGGTCCTTCAAATTGTAACTTGACTTGCGAAACTCCTTGCCGAGTTCATTTAACAACGCCGGATGTGAAAGAGCGGTGTGCGGACCCAGGTCATCTATGGGCTTGCTGAACGCGTAACCGAGGAAATGTCCCCACATACGATTTACCAACATCTTATCCAGATACTCGCTGTTGACCACAAACTTACCAAGTTCAGTGCGACGATTCACTTCGGATACGTAACCGCTGCGAGCAATTCTGGAACCATCCACGAAGACCGGATAAGCGACTTTCGTAAGTCCATTGCGCTCTTGATAGTAGATCTCCGCTTCCGATGGCTTGCCGCCTGCACCTTCGAAATCTTGATCGACCAACTCTGCAAAGTCGACGTCGCGCGTACCCGGCACAAACCGACGCAGTGCTCGAGATTGACGGAAGAATGCATTGAACTCCCAAAAAGTTTGCTGTTTCCAATCGTTAAACGGGTGGTTGTGGCACTGAGTGCATTGAACCTGTAGTCCGAGGAAAATTCGAGACGTGGCCGAGGTAGCTTGCACCCCATCTTCTTCGTTGACTTTGTCGATCAAGAAGTTCGTGGCTCCGTTAAATCCTTCGGTACCAGGCTTGGTTGTTCCCGTGGCCGTAACAAGCTCGTAAACCATCTGATCGTAGGGCTTGTTTTTCGCAAAGCAATCGCGCAGGTACTTCGCCATTCCCTCGCGGCTAATAAAAGAATTGCGGTTGTTGCCGCCGCTTCGACCGATCAGCACATTGCTCCAAATCGACGCCCAATGATTGGCAAACTCTTCGGTGTAACGACTGTCATCAAGCAGAGTATTGACCAGTTTCTCGCGCTTGCTGACGTCTTTGTCGCGCATGAATTCAGACAACTCTTGCAAATTCGGAATGCGTCCAATTAGGTCCAAATAGGCTCTACGAGCCCACTTTCCGTCATCCTCCACCGGGGAAGGTGTCAATCCGCTGTCCTTCCACTGCTGCTCAATCGCCTTGTTGATCAGCTTTACCTGGGCGATATCTGGCTCAGGGTTTGCCGCGCGAGCGGTAGCCCAAAATGCCGCTTCGGGTGCCGCAAACGCAGTCGCAAGCACCACCCATGCAATAGAAATTTGAGATCGGTGAACCACCGCTATCCCCTTTTGAGCATTCGACTTGCAACAATTCGACATCAAGGCAAACTGCGCCTCAAAGTTCAGTAAAAACCGCATGTTCGTCAACCTATAGAGCGACCGAATTACCCCTAGTGTACTCAGTTTTTGGGGCAAAGATCATACCAGTTCCCCCAGATTTGGCGCCGACAGCCGATTACTCGCACGGCCTTCGTCTGATGGCCTTCGCAGCGCCAGCTAGACGAGTATGCGGATATACTGTGTAGTCCTATACGATTCTGAACAAAAACATCGATCAGCCTGTTGGGTTACTTCACTAAGAAACCTGCGGTTTTCCACGCGTACAGACCGATTTTCAATCTCGATTCGTCACAAAGTCCCCCTATGACCATTCAACGCAATCCCACTCGCACAGTGCGAATCGGCTCCATTCACGTCGGTTCCGGTCATCCCATCGCGGTTCAGAGCATGACGGCTACACATACCCAAGATATTGATGCTACCGTCGCGCAAGTCAATGCGCTGCATGCAGCGGGTGCCGATGTGGTTCGAATTGCGGTCGATAGTGACAAAGATGCCACTGCCTTGGCGGAGATTCGGCGACAGACAAAGGCGAATCTGTCGGTGGATTTGCAAGAGCATTATCGATTGGCAGAGAAGGTCGCACCGCATGTCGACAAAATCCGCTACAACCCCGGTCATTTATACCACCACGAACGCACGTTAACTTGGCAAGAAAAAGTTAAGTACATCGCCAACGTCGCAGCGGACAACGATTGCGCTCTTAGGATCGGGGTGAACTGCGGCAGTGTCGATCCCGACAAAAAAGCAAAATTCGACGCGAACGATGATATCAGCCCGATCATTGAAAGCGGCCTGGAACACTGCGAGTTTCTTGAGCAACTGAATTTCACTCGCTTCGTCGTATCGATGAAGGACAGCGATCCGTCGAAGGTCGTGAAGATCAATCAGATGTTTGCCGAACGTCGCCCCGATGTTCCTCTGCATCTCGGCGTCACCGAAGCTGGCTTGCCACCAGACGGCATCATCAAGACTCGCATCGCATTTGAACAACTCATCGGACGCGGTATCGGCGACACCATTCGTGTTTCCCTGACGGTCCCGAATTCTCGCAAGCCAGATGAGATTGCCGTCGGTCGGGAAATCATCAGCGACATCCAAGCTGGACGGTTGCGGAGCGTTGTCGCTCTCGACCCCACTGCACTGAACATTATCTCCTGCCCCAGTTGCTCGCGCGTCGAGAACGAAGCCTTCGTTGAACTGGCCCAGCAAGTCAAAGAAATGACTTCCTATGCTAAGAACTACGCGATCACCATCGCTGTCATGGGCTGCCGCGTCAATGGACCAGGAGAAACGGACGATGCGGACCTGGGACTGTGGTGCGGTCCCACTCGCGTTAATCTAAAACGTTCCGGCGAAGCGCTCGGTGCTTTCACTTACGAAGAGATTCTCGGAAAACTCAAACACGAATTGGATCAATTGATCGCCAATCGAGTTTCCACTTCAACCTAAATGCATGGCACCACTTTGCGTCGAGGCACTACTCGAGAGGCGGAATCTCGGCATTCAGCGGTATATTGGTAAAAATCCGTATTATCCGCAGAAACAGCGACGATAATAATACGGTGTGCGCGGAACTCGAAGCTAACCAAAACCCTTGGCAGTTGGATCATGATCTGCGTTTTTGATGTTATTGAAGGACCAGCCCGCGGAAAACGATTTTGGATGCGGCAGGATCAGCAATTGGAGATCGGCCGTCTTTCGACGGCTGGTTTCTCTATTCCGGACGATCATCACCTGTCGCGGCATCACTTGATCGTGGAGGCAACGGTCAATTCGTTTCGAGTTCGAGATGTAGGCAGCGCTAACGGGACGTTTGTGAATAACTCCAAGGTCTCGGCTCTTGAACTCTGTAGCGGCGATATCATTCGCGCCGGTTCTTCCGCCTTCGAGGTGTCGTTCGTATCTGATATTGAAAGTCCCCATACACGCGATGGCCTTGAGTTCGACAGCGGACTGACAAAGCAGATAGTGGCGGTTGCCAGCAGCGGTTCGGTGAGTGTTGTGGCTCCTCAAGCAGTTACGCAAAAAAATCTGCCAACGGAGGCAAATCCATTGGAAGGCGATGCCGAAGGAACGGAACGGCTGTACTCAAACAGCTTTTCAAAATCGATTTCCGAGTCAACCAATCTATCTAAAAGCGCTTCAGTGCATTCAAGCATCGATAGGCACTCTCGTGGGTTGCAATCACCCTCTTGGTGGCTTGAGCATTTCAGTCCAACAAAAATTCCGCGTGTTTTTCGGGAAACAGACCACTTTAGCAATCACGAAATCGATCTAGCTGGTTTGCTGCAAGCGCTGGATACCAAGTTCCGCATCAGCATCGTCTTGAATATCTTGCAACTCGGTCGATTCGCACTAGAGGTTATCGATCAATGGCGCCAACTGAGTCGCGTGCTTGAACTCACTCCGAAACTGTGCATGTTATCGAGCGATGGCAGCGCGGAGTTTTGGACGCTTGTGCGGAACTCGCAGCGTCGTGAGGCGCTGATTGTATTCGGATCGCACACTCCCTTAGAATTTCAATGGCTTCAACATTTAAGCGATTTGCTTTTGTCGCCCACAATATTGAACGAACTGCTCAACAGTTCCACAGAACATTTGCGCAGCGAATTGCTGGAACAATCCGAATTTGTTATTTTCGAGCAAGATTCAACGGGCAGGCTCGGACTGCTTGTGCGCGAAGAGTGAATTCATTTCTCGATACGTGTCCAGCTAAACAAAGAGCTTTTGACAAACTCGCCCTTCGTTCTGGGTGGCGCGTTCTGGTCGGCCTTGATGAGCGTAGACGAGTTTCCAGTGATCGACTCCCACGGCATGTAAAATAGTGGCGTGAATGTCATGAATATGCAGACGGTCTTCAACCGCGTGTAAACCAAGTTCATCGGTGGCACCCAATGTCAATCCGCCACGAACTCCGCCGCCAGCCATCCACATCGAGAATCCATAAGGATTGTGGTCGCGACCATCGCCTTTTTCGCTCATCGGCGTCCTGCCAAATTCGCCGCCCCACACCACTAAGGTATGCTCGAGCAAACCTCGCCGCTTAAGATCCTTTAGCAATCCGGCTACCGGTTTGTCGCTTGAACGACATAGTTTGGAGTGATTCTCTTCGAGTTTCGTATGGGAATCCCATTTGCTACCAGCGCCGTGATAAAGCTGAACAAACCGTACGCCGCGTTCAACCAATCGACGTGCCAACAAACAATTGCGTCCAAACGATTCGGTTTCCTTATCATCGATGCCGTACAACTCGAGCGTCTCCGCCGTTTCACCTGTCATATCAACCGCTTCCGGCGCTTCGGCTTGCATGCTGCCGGCCAATTCATAGGCGCGAATGCGAGCTTCGAGTTCGCTGTTCTCCGGACGTTCCGCCGCGAACTGGCGATTCATTTCGTAAAGCAGCTGCAGTTTGGTGGCTTGGCGTTGCGGGCTGATCGCTTTGGGACGCGCGAGAAACTGAATCGGTTCAGTTCCGCTAGCCATAGGGGTGCCCTGATAACTCGCGGGCATGAACCCCGCACCCCAATTGCGCGGTCCGTTGATCACTTTGCCCGATGTATCTTCTACGACCACAAATGCAGGCAAATTGTTGTTTTCCGTCCCCAATCCATACGTGACCCAAGCCCCTAGCGAAGGGCGACCGGCCAGAATGGAACCGGTATTCATTTGGCACACACCATTCGAATGGTTCAGTCCATTGCCCCAGCACGAGCGAATGACCGCGATGTCGTCCGCGCATTCAGCGATGTTTGGAATCCAATCTGAAAACCACAGTCCACTCTCGCCATACTGTTTCCATGAACGCTTCGACGCCATCAATGGTGCATCGTACTCGCCCATCGGCGTAATGATCGGTCCAAAGCTGCTTGGTAGTGGCTTGCCGGCTAGGCGGGTCAATTCGGGTTTAGGATCGAGCAGATCCAGGTGACTTGGTCCACCTTCAAGAAATACAAAGATTACGTTCTTGGCCCGCGCGACGTTATGCGGCTGCTGTATGACTTGATCGCTCGCCCTAGCACTTTCAGCCAAAATGGCTTGCAACGCGACCGCACCGAACCCGGCTCCCGCGGTCGCCAGCATCTCGCGCCGCGAGAAATACCCGCTGCCGCGAGCTGAGGGGTTGTGCAATCGATTCGACATGATGCAAAGTCCGTAGGGAATATTTGAACACTGTGGCCGATGGTTGCAGCCCAGTTGGTATCTTAACCGATGAACTGGGTCTAGCAAAATACCTTCATTCTTGCCAAAGTATCGGGCTCGTTTTGGGGCATTCACGCCAACATAGGGTGCGAGTAACCTAGGCATGTCTTAAAAGAGGGCAGTGCGATGAGACAATGCCACTCAGTGGACGCCCGTAGCCAGTGAATCGCTTTTTCTCAAGAATGCGTTCTGTTGCCAATTTCATTCCTAAGAACCGGTTTCTACTTTTGGACGGTGTTCGCGCTCGCATGCGCCGCGTTGTTTTGGCCAGGACTGGTTGGGGGTGAAGTACCCGCCTTTCGCGATGCGTTTCACTTTTACTACCCACAAGCGGTGTGGTTGGATCAATGTGCACTGCAGGGCGAGTACTTTCCACAGTGGCAATGCCATGAATCACTCGGAGTTAGCGTACCGGGCGAGACAACTTCGGCTCTCTACTATCCGCTGCGCATCGCATGGTTCTTGCCGAGTTTATCCGTGGCACAACGTTTTTCGGTATTTGTGCTCGCGCATCTCTTGCTTGCAGGCTATGGCATGCAGTACGCTTGCAAGCGCCTGAAGTTGAGGAGAGAAGCGGGCTGGATGGCAGGAGCAACATTTGCACTCAGTTGTCCGCTTCTGTTTCAACACAATAATCTAGTTTTCCTATGCAGTGCCGCGTGGTTGGGGTTCGTGCTGGCGGAGTTAAGTTGTTGGCTGCAGCATGGTGAAGTGGACTCGCCACGCCCCAGAATTCCCGTTTTGGCTGGCGCTATTGCCATGATGGTGCTCGCTGGAGATCCCCACACTGCGGTCAACGTTGTCGTGCTAGCAACTTTTTTCGCAGTGATGCGCGGATTTGCACTGCGAAGTTATGTGGGGTGGGGCACTTCACTGATGTGGCTGGCTGCGGTCGTCTTACTGGCGATCGGGTTATCCGCAGTGCAATCGATTCCCAGTTTTTTGTGGGCCGCACAAAGTCACCGATGGTTGGGAAATTCCGACGCGTTATCGGCTGGGTCCGAACCAACGATCGCACCCGTATCAGTTGTTCCAGCCGCTCTTGCCAAAATCCTGGCGAAACCGACCACCAGGCCTTCGAGCGCAGTGTACGAATTCAGTTTGTCGCCCTGGCACCTGTTGACCGCGCTCTGGCCAACTTTGGGAGGCAGTTTTGCGCCGGAGAATTCGCGAACATTTTCGTTGATTGCCGCCGAAGGTCGGATGTGGATTCCGAGCCTATATTTCGGCGTCGGGCCGTTGCTGCTACTCATTGGCGGATTTCGGCGTCCCAAGGGCGCGAAACGGAATGGGCTATTGCTTGCTGCCCTCTTTGCGCTGCTCGCGTCTTTCGGTAACTATTCCATGGGATGGCTTGTGCGGGAATTCTTGAGTGCCGGTGGAGCAGATTCGCTTTCGAGAAAACTGCCGCCGGATCACTACAGCAGTCTCTATGGCTGGCTGGTCGAAGGGTTGCCCGGGTACAGCCTTTTTCGTTATCCAGCCAAGTGGAGCGCCGTCGTGGCGGCATGCGCGACCCTAGCCGCAGCGACTCGCATGGGCCAACTCTCCGAGGCGAACCTGCTGCAGGCGAGTTTGGTGCAACGTGTAGTTCTTTGGCTCAGCGGATTGGGATTGATCGTGACGCTTGCCTGTAGCTCGTTTGTCAACTTGGTCGAATCAATGCCAGCCCAGATTCGTCACGACGCCTGGCTGGGCGCGCCAACCAATGCGGCCATGTTTCGCCAATTACTGACCGCCTTTGCAATTCCTTTGCTCGTGCTCGGTGTACTCGTTCTAGTCCGCTTGCGCGAGAGGAAATGGCTGCAAAGCCCGACGCGGGCATCATTGCCTGCGCACGCCCTATTCGCCTGGGTTAGCTTGCTAGAGACGTGTATTGTCGCAACTTGCTGGTGTTCCTTTGTGCCAGTTAAACCAACTGAACCTAAGGGCGACTGGGATGCCGAATTTATTTGGGCGAATGCCAGTGCGGCCGATATTGAGCGAGATGCGTGGTTAACGGATGCAACGCAAGATGCTTCTAAGGCGATCACCGATTACCAGCGGGTGTTCGCACTCGGTAAACTCGCATTAATTTCTCAGCAACATAACCTCGCTGCGATACTTTCTATCGAGCCAGAGAGGGTCAAACGCCTTCGCACGGGGCTGGCGCAAGTCGATGATCTGTCGACTACGCAGCCCGAATTGGACGTGATGTTGGCTTGGTTGGGCGTGGAGCGACGATTGGTGCGGACGCGGATGCACGGCGAGCCCGCGGCCTTTTCTTGGCAGCGGATTCCTGATGCAAAACGACTATGCGAATTGCGTTTCGCTGAACCATCGCCAGCCTTAACCGCTACGCTGAACTGGAAATGGGTCCGATGTGGGCGACTTGAAATCAGGATCGACAGCCCCCGCGATTGCAGCATGCTGGTGCGTCAATTCAACGAAGGCGGCTGGCGAATCGTTGCGGATCGTGAGGCAATACATGGGTCGCCGGTTACTCGCGATAGTTCTGGATTGTTCGTTGAATGCGCCATCGCTGCTGGAAAAAGCAACCTCATGCTTGAACGTGTTCGGTGGCCGTTGCAGGTAGGACTAACGATCAGCCTCGCTTCTTCGTTGTTGGCGATAGGGCTCACCGCCCATCAACTCCGCATGGCGTCGGCAACCAAATCGTGATCGAAGTAGTTGATACTCATCCCAGCATCCACAACCACCGCTTGCGCCGTGATGCCGGAAGCTCGAGGGCTAAGCAAGAAGACCGCAGTCGAGGCGACTTCATTCGTCGTGAGCGCTCGCTTGCGAGGGATAACGCGCTCGGCGAATAGATATGCGTCGACGTAACCGGGTATACCCGCCGATGCACTCGTCTTGAGCAAACCAGCGGAAACCGCATTGAAACGTACTTCGCTAAAGCGACTGAAGGACTTGGTGAGAAACGCTAGCGACGAATCGAGAGCGGCCTTGACGGGTGCCATGAAGCCGTAACTTTCGCTCGCCATGCGAGTGGTCGAAATGCTGATGGTGACCACCGAGCCTTGCTTGTCGATCTGGTCCTTCAGCGCACCAGCCAGAGCCACCAACGAAAAGCAACTGATATCGATCGCCTGTAGGAACTGCTTACGCGTTGTTTCGTGAAACGGATGAATACCGTCGCTGTAGTCCGCGAAGGCGATGGAATGCACCAAGCCGAAGAAGCCATCAAAATCCTGTTTTAATTGCGCTGCAAGCGCATCGATTTGTGGTTGCTGTTCGACATCGCAAACGTAGACCGGGCAGTCGGGAAACAGTTTTGCTACCTGCTCGCGCCGCATTTCGCTACGCACTACGTATACCGGCTGGGCACCCACCTCACTGAGTTGACTTCCGATCCTGAAGGCAACGCTTTTTTTGTTTGCGACTCCAAAAATGAGAATGCGTTTTCCAGAAAGCTGCAAAAAATCCATAGAAATCATCGCTTGAGTCAGATAAAAATGAGCTTGGTAACTGTCAGTAGGTCGTGAACGGCTAAGTTTACAGGGGAAGTGGTGACCAATATACTGGCCGACCGATATACTGGCCGACCGACTATTGATATTGGCCGACTGTTATATTGGGCCGCACCTAAAACTTGAGCGGTATACCGTTCATACCCTAGTGGCTGTTCGTACCGCGTCCCATCTTGCAGAGTGTTCCATTGGATTCGACCAGATCGCCTACGAACCAAGATACCGTTCTCTGTGCCGACTTGACCGGTGTGGAGATGCTCAATAGCGTCAAATTGCGATTGGCCAAGCAGTACGCGCCCCGGCGATGGCGAGCATGGATCGAATCGATAGCGCGGTCTCTAGAGCAAGGGATACCACTGGATGCAGCGGTTGGCAAGGTCCGATCTTCGGCGCCGCTTGAGTTGGGAGCGCTGGTCGATAGCGCCATGCAGGTCGGCGCTCCGACACAGTTGATACTTGACGCGCTGCGAACACGCGAATCGCTTCGGAGTAGTTGGAAAGAGCTGTGGACTCTGCTCCTGTACCCAACTGTGACACTAGTGTTCGCGGTTTCCATTGGAGTGATGTTTAGCAGCGTGATGGACTTTGGGTTTCTAGAGGAATTTGGGTTAAAGGGTGCGGATCAAGTTTTAGCAACAGTGAACGACCAACGACAATCGATGTATGGACTGGCATTCGTAATTGGCTGGACGTTAGTGGTTTTGGGCACGATTGCAGTGATTGGACCAGCTTGGGCGCTGACTAGTATCCTTGGCGGCGTGCGTATTTTCGGCCGTCCACTGCGCTGGATCAACTTAAGCGAGATCTTGCATCGCTATCAATTGTTCATTAGTCAAGACCTGCCGACCGTCGCTGCCGCTGCCGCCGTTTCTCGCAGTTTTTCAAGCAGCTCTCAGCGCTACGCGGCAGAAGGAATAGAGCGCCGGGTTCGCCAAGGCTCTTCACTGGGAGAAGCGATTGCAGCCACCAGTCTGAGCGATGGATTATGTCGACCTGCGCTGCGCATGTTGGATCATCGCGGCGCGGATCTTTCCTGTGCGCTAGCCGAAACTTCAGAGCTATTGCAACACATGGTAGAACAGCGTTGCCAATCGTTGTCGGGTGTCATGCCGTTGTTTGTGCTGTTGATTGTAGGCAGCGTGGTTTGGTCAGTCTTCAGTTGCTATATGCTGGCATTCATGCCACTCGTTTCAATGATTACATCCCTGGCATAGGTCTATGGTCGCTTTTTTATCCAATTGGTTGCTCCTCTATCCGATTGCGTTCAGCCTGTTTGTGGCGATGCAGCTGTCCGAGGCGACCGCAGACGGACGCCGAGTCTCCGTGGGTGTGCAAGTATTGCGTTCGACGATTTTTGTTCTATTTGCTTTTGCGCTGTTGGCTGTCGGTTGTCGGACTTCCTTTTTGAGTTTCGTGTGGACAGTCCTGTTCGGAGTCATGGCGGTGGTACTGCTAATCAAGCAGTCCAAGCTAAACCGCGCGGCAGTGACCATGACGGTACTTGGTTGCCGCGACCTGCCACAAATACATCGCGCTGCCGCATACTTCGCGGATGAGCACGGCGGCTTCCTGGGGCGCAAGTTGCATCGATTTCGACAGCTGCTGGGGCAAGGGGTACGCTGGTCGACGGCCATCGAGGAAGCAGGCTTTTGTAGAGGGAGTTACGAACGACTGGCAGCTCGGCTGGCAACCCGTTTTGGACCTTCACCCAAGACGAGCCAGGATTTGAATGCACCGGTTCGAATTGAAATGGAGATGGAACGATTGCTTTCGAGGCTTTCAATGTTGGTTTGGATCATCTTTTTTGGTCCGATTTTTGTCCTCTATCAAGCGGTTGTGGTTCCGACTCTGCTGAGGATGTTACAAGAGTTTGAGGTCGAAGTACCGCCAGCCCTAGACGCGATTCGTTCATTCCGTTCCACGGGGATGTTATTGGGTGGCCTAGCGTTGTGTGCCCTGGTATTGTTCGGCTGCGCGCTATTACTCTGGATAGTTCCCAGATTGACTAGTCAACTGCCTTTTCGCTTGTTTTGCGGCGCCTACTATCGTTGTCTTGGATTTGTAGCGCTCTCGCGAATTTCAGAACACACGGCAGACTTAACCGATGCTTGCAGGGAGACTGCAGAGCTTGTTCCAACCCAGCACATCGCGACTCAGTTTCGAACGGCGGTCACCTGTTTGGAACGCGGGCAATCACCGGCGGATGCATTCGCCACCGCGAAGTTGGTGCGAGGCAATCGGCTTGGCGATTTCACTTCGATTCTCGATACTACCGGAGTTGCGTGGGCGACTAAACAATTGGCCACCGTCGAAGTTGAACGGATGCTGTACCGGTACTCGATGGTGATACAGTTTCTCGTCGTGCTCTTCACTCTCACTTTTGCGGTGCTGGTGGGGATGGTCGCGTTAGGCATGTTCCAAGCGTTGTCGTCGATGATTCAATCGTTAGCTTAATAATTCGGCCGGTCAATTTGAAGGCGATAATGTATATTTCGAGTTCGTTGAAAAATCACAGTTCTGCCAAGGTTCAACGCAGCGCAACTTCTGTTATGGAAGTGGTTATCGCAATCGCCTTATTGGCTGGGGCAACTACGATGGTGGGTGGTTTCGTGCATCAAGTAAAACAGGGTTTAAGGGATCGAGAGCTAAGTGCGCGATGCGACTGGGAATTGATCAACGCTCGCGAGCGGATCGGAAGCTGGCCGGTGGAACAGATTACGACCGAACAGATTCAGCAGATTCCGATTTCTGAACCACTTTCCGACCGCGTTGTCGACGCGCACTGGTCGTCAACGATTCAGCCCATTGAAAGACCGCGGCCCGCCCTGCAAGTAACATTGGCCCTCGAATTTCAGCGGAATGGGCAAACGACTCAGCCGTCGGTGGTGACGTTTTGGGTACCCTTGTCGAACGCAAGGGAACCCTAATGCGGCGCAGCGGATTTACTCTGGTGGAAGCGGTGGGTGTCATCGGTGTCATCGGCATTCTGCTGACTCTTTCGGCATTTTTGCTTAACAAGACCTTTGATGCGCATCGTGCGGCCCTCACGCATGTGCAGCGGATGCGTTCACTGGAGCAATTCGTCGATCGCTGGCGGAACGATGTGCAAGCGGCTACACAGGTCATGATTGACCCGGAACTTCGGATTATCCTAGTGCAAAACCGGGAGATTGTTTACTCGGTCATTAACCAGTCGATGGTGCGCACTCGTCGACAAGATGGCCAAGACATCGGGCACGATCATTGGCAACTTCCCAGCCGCTGCAGGGCCATTTGGCAAAAGTCAGACGAGGGCCGTGTCCCTTTGCTGATCGGCCAGCTCGAGTTCGACTGTGATCCGGTAGAATTCGCTGATGTCGCACTCGTTGCTCGCATTGGCGTCGGAGGCAATAAATGAGTTGCTCCAGGCCAACGCAAAAGACGACTCGTCGGACCGCCAGTGTAATTGTCTGCGTACTGGTCGTGATTTTGCTAGTCGGCATGTTGAGTGTTCAGACCATTCAAACGCTGGCGATGATTCGGCGAGGCGATGATCATCGGGCCAAGATCATGCAGGCTCGAGAGTTGATTGCATTTGCCCAAGCCATCGACTGGAATTCGGCTGAATCGAAATCGCTAACGATGCAAATTCCAGATTCGGTCCGCCCAGTGGGCGAACCGGAAGTACTTACGGCAATTCTTGAACGACAGACCATTGCAGACAATCCAGAAGTGGCCAGAATCGTTGTACGATTTCCAGCCGACAAACCAGGTGAAGTCACTACCACGGTGGAGCCCGATGATGAGTAAACCGATGATGCGCAAAGTGCGTTCCCACACAGCGTGGCCAGCGAGCCCAGAGTCTACCGCTTGTCGCACCGCCTTTACGTTGGTGGAATTGTTGGTGGTGATCGCGATTATCGGGATTTTGGTAGGCCTGCTTCTGCCCGCAGTGCAAGCGGCCCGCGAGGCGGCGCGACGATCCCAATGCAGCAACAATCTGCTGCAATTCGGCATTGCCCTTCATAATTACGACATGGCCCATCGCAAATTGCCTCCGGGAACCGTCGATGCGAAAGGACCAATCGTACATCTACCTGTGGGCTTTCATCACAGCTGGATCGTGCAAATCCTGCCGATGCTCGACGAACGCGTCGCCTATGCTTCGATCAAACACTCGCAGTCGATCTACTCCGCGGCCAATGCGCCGGTGCGAATGTACTCATTCGGAACGTTGCATTGTCCGTCTGATTCATTAAACTGGGCACCGCAAACTAATTACGCTGGCGTTCACGACAGCCGCGAAGTACCCATCGACGTCACTAACAATGGCGTACTGTTCCTCAACAGTGCGATACGATTTGACGACATTATCGATGGTGCGTCCCACACCATCTTCGCGGGAGAGAAGCTCATCGATGGCAGCGAACTGGGGTGGGCGAGCGGGACACGTTCTACGCATCGCAATATGGGCAGTCCCTTTATGTCGAAAAGTGGTGGCGGTTTCGGAGGACCCACTGGGTTGCCTGGTATCACGACACGCGATGAACTTTCAGTGCTCGCGGCGGAAGCGGCTTCCAATGTCAACGTAATGACGCTTGAGGCGGAGAATTTCGAGGCGAGCTTTGACGATGCAACGACAGTTCGAACAACGCAACTGCCAACTCCCGCAACAGATTGGATCGCAGATCCGCGGCCGGTAAGCGAATGGCTGAACGTTTCACAAATGCCGCTGATTATCCCAGGCAAGCCCAACGGTGGTTCCGATGTCGGCGGCTTTGGTAGTTTGCATTCCGGTGGCGCCCAGTTTACGCTAGGTGATGGCGCAGTACGATTTATTAGTCAGTCGATTGATCGCAACGTTTTACAAGCGCTTGCGAACCGGGCAGACCGAAAACTGATCGATACGTCCGACTATTAGTGCTTCGTCGCAAAAGGGGTCTGACCCTCTCCGGGCAGGTTCTATTGTCGGGGATTTTGCATGCCCTCCAAAGGGTCAGACCCCTTTTGAGACAAAGCCTAGCTAAAGCCAGCGCTGATTTGCGGAAACTGGAGCGACCGAGGCGGTAGCGAGTTTACAATTCACTTGTTGCGCTTAGACTCAAAAGTCGCAGGATGCCCGAGCCTAAATTAATAACTATTGCCTTTAACTGTAAC
>JANLQO010000123.1:0-3665 GCA_031367855.1 Planctomycetia bacterium
CAATGAATCGCCGGTTGATATTCAGCCGCCCGGCAAAGACCCTTGGAATGAAGTTAAGAACCTAAGTTGCGGTGATTACTTCGAGCCTTCAATCCATGCGCTAATTTTTACAAATGGACTCGTACAAAATAAATTTGGCAACCCTGCCGACGGTGTCACTACGATTGGTGGTTTTTACTACAATGCTGATTGCGAACGTCAGACAAACACTGCGTGCCACGAACTTGGGCATTGTGGCGGTTACGAGTCCGATCCTTGGAGTGCACATCCAACACATCAGCCAGGAACGCATTGCAAGTTCTGGCATCATCCAATGAATCCTGACTACTCGGGAACCGATCCTGAGCCTGACACCAAGTATTGCGCTGCAATTGAAAAGATCGTTCGTGACCAATCGACATCACAAAACCCTCCTGGACTGGACCCTCACGGCGGGGTGGTGCCGCGATTGCCGCAGGGAGTAATTTCTAGTAAGGCAATTGCTAAATGACCGCAAAATCGTTGTATAGTGTATACGCGCCGATTGTAGTATTGCTTTACTTGACCTTGCTGTGCGATGTTCAGTTCGCGTTAGGTCAAGAATCTAAACCCTTTGAGTTCGATTTCCGGCATGATCAACTTGAAAATGTGCCGCCTCAATTGACCAACTTAGTTGTATTGGGCGTAACGAATGAGCGAGTCGATGATCTAACTCTTTTACTGAAAAATGATAAACTGCGCGAGGTGCGAGTATTTGGTGACGCAACTACGCGGCCAATTCTCAAACTCTCGGAAGTTCTATCAAATGGTGCGTTGGAGTTCCTCTACATTGAAAATTGTAGACTGCGAGATACGGATTGCCACTCGATGTTCAGAAGTCCACTCGCTAGCGTCTCGCTCGTTAACGTTGAGTTGCAATTGATTTCTCCACTTCATGTGAAGATGGCGAATTTGCTCAGCCTTAGGCTGCTGTTATGCGAATCTCCTATACCTATAAGGAGCTTCTCTACTCAACAGAACGCGTTCAACATCACGACGACTGCATCAGATATCGTTGCAGGCAAATTGCTTAAAGAAATAGAGAACTTCCAGAGGGTTGGGAATTTAGCGATATCGGGCCACGGCCAAACGCTTGGAGACGACTTAATGGGCCGTCTTCCATCGGTCAGTGGAAAATTGACGTTAGACGGGTTTGTGGTAAATACAATTAGTTGCAATCCAATGAAATTCCCTTACATCGTCTTATCTAACTGCGCTGTTAGTACTAAAATAGCGACACTGTTGCCAGGTGGCGAGCGTGTTAATTCCGTAATCGAGTTTACTAAATGTACAAGTGTTCAAAAACGTAGTGACTGAGTCGAGCACTTCGGAAACGGAAAAATAGTTTCCACGCAGTTGGTGGTTATGGCATGTATCGCATTGCTCAACCAGCGGCTAGTGGCTGTAAATCCGCCGGCTAATAATCGGCCAAGCGAATGTGCTGCGTATCGACTTAACTTTTCGCGATCGTAGTTTTTGGACAGCCAAAAGGGGCGTATTGAGCGATGAACACTTCGGCAACTGTTGGACTTTATCTACTCTCAATGATACGCGAACGAGCGGATTCTATGCGAAAATGCCGCTTACCACTTTTCCGTGGACATCCGTCAAGCGGTAGTCTCGTCCGCTATAGCGATAAGTCAAGCGCTCGTGGTCCAGGCCCATCAAATGCAAAATCGTTGCGTGGAGGTCGTGTACGTGGACGCGATCTTCAACCGCAGTCAAACCAAACTCGTCCGTCGATCCGTAACTTACTCCCCCTTTCACGCCACCGCCTGCCATCCAGGTTGTGAAACCGTAGTGATCGTGGTCGCGACCCGTCTGACCTTCCGAAGTGGGAGCCCGTCCGAATTCACCGCCCCAAACCACTAACGTCTCATCCCATAGCCCACGCTGTTTGAGATCCTTGAGCAGGGCTGCGATGCCTTGATCGCAAGCCACCGCTAAGGTGCGATGTCCGTTGACGATATCGTTATGCCCGGTGTCCCAGGCGATATCGTAACCGTCAATGGAATGCGAAAGCTGAACGGTTCGCACACCGCGTTCAATCAATCGGCGTGCTAGCAAGCAGCCCTTGGCGTATTCGCTGTCACCGTACATTTCCAATGTTGCCTTCGATTCCTGGCTGATATCAAATGCGTCCGGAACCGCAAACTGCATACGAAAGGCCATTTCCATAGTTTGTATGCTGGCTTCCAATTGAGGATCGTGTTGCTGACGCTGAAGATCCAATTGGTTCAGTCGGCCCAACAAGTCCGCTTGATGACGCTGGTCTAATTTGGGTAACCAGTTGTTCTTTAGATCCTGCATTATGTGTTCCGGCTTCATCTCGTGAATGTTCACGTAGGTGCCACTGTAGGCGCCAGGCAAAAATGCATTGCCCCAATTGGCTAGTTTGTTGCGTGGCTGTGCACGCGGGCTCATCGAAATAAATCCGGGGAGATCTTGATTCTCGGTACCCAATCCATAGACAAGCCATGCCCCCATGCTTGGCCGTGTCGGCTGTAAATGCCCAGCATTCATCATCATCATGGCGCTGGCGTGTTCGGGAGTATCGGTATGCATGGAGTGGATGAAGCAAATATCATCGACAAGTTCGGCTACATGCGGAAAAATCTCACTTACGTACTTGCCGCATTGCCCATATTGCTTGAACGAATAAGGCGATGGCATCAGACCCATCTTGGTATTTCGTAGCGACTTGCGGTCGACAGACTCAGGTCGCTGGCCCGCGTGCTTGACGAGCTGGGGTTTGTAGTCAAACGTATCGACTTGCGATGGTCCGCCAGGCATAAATAGCTGGATAACGTGTCTGGCTCTA
Organism: Planctomycetia bacterium; assembly: GCA_031367855.1. Taxonomy (GTDB): domain Bacteria; phylum Planctomycetota; class Planctomycetia; order Pirellulales; family Pirellulaceae; genus Aureliella. The sequence goes on from JANLQO010000123.1 coordinate 2,840, forward strand.
GGAGCGAAGTGTGTCGTTTTGGGTGCCAGCGGCGAGTGTAATCCCGTAGGCGTTGTGGCGTGAGCCACGCCGGACAAACCATTCGACTGTGCGAGTACACTCGCCAATCCAAGTGTACCGAAACCTGCGCCGAGCTGGCGCAGTGCGTCGCGTCGGTCGATAGGCTGCAACGGATTTTGGTGAAACATAGTGTCTACCTTACAAACATGAATTCATTGGAACTCAATAACACCTGAGCATAGCGATCCCAACTAGAAAGCTCGCTCCCATCGCTGGCTGAACTAACAAATTGCAAGCCGATTTCAAGTTCCGTCGGCTCGGGACTGCGTGCATAGAGCAACTGGTACGCACGCTGGATGCGCGCTACATCCGAATCGCCCATCGTATTCAGTCGGCCGACGAGCGCTTTGGCTCGCTCGATCATAAAACTGCTGTTCATGAAGAACAGAAATTGTTGCGGGACGATACTGCTGGGGCGTTGTTCCACCGTCGCTCGCATCATCGGAAAATCAAAAAGCCGCAAGAATTCATCCGATCCAAAGACATCGCCATTGCGCCCGACTTTGGCATACAACGTTCGGCGTTTGGTTTCGGTGATATTGGGATGGGCAGGCCCGCCCAGCGTTGAATCGAATTCACCGGTAACCGATAACAGCGAATCTCGCCAAGCCTCTACATCCATTCTGCGAGGGCTCATTCGCCACAAAAAGCGATTGTCGCCATCGGCCTTGAACGCTTGGTCGTCGTAATCGCCACCCAACTGGTAGGTGCCCGAAGTCATGATTTTTCGATGGAGCGATTTCAACGACCAGCCTTCCGCCACAAA
>JANLQO010000147.1:0-8418 GCA_031367855.1 Planctomycetia bacterium
CACGGCATCAAGGTCTGAAAGCCGCAATCGATTGCGGCTTCCTTCGCAGCTTTGCTCGTTAATCGAGCAAAGACTCCACCTTGACCAAGCCGTGAGCCAAGTCCTTCAAGCCATCGGAAATCCGCCGGTGGATAACGAACCTTGGAGGAATATGAAAAAGAAGAGTGCAAAAGCATCAACTAGCGATCAAATAAAAGACGTCTTCATTCGCGAAGTACGCGTCAACTATGTGCCGACGACCGTGCAACCATTCGATATCCGGAGTCCCGATCACGTGGCTACGTTTTTTCGTGCTGTCGCCGTCGACAATAGCCGAGAGCAATTTATGGCGATGTATCTGGATTCGTCGCACAGTGTGGCCTGCTATTCACTGATCTCAATTGGTTCCGCCAATAGTGCGGTGGTTAATGCACGCGAAGTGTTTCAAAGAGCAGTGCTTGTCGGTGCAACGGCCATGGTTGTGGCACACAATCATCCGTCTAACCGACTTGAGCCCAGCGAGGAGGACATTGCAGTTACCAAAAGGCTCCAGGAGGCAGGTGAGATACTCGGAGTTAAGCTTCTGGACCATGTTATAGTTGGCGACATGGCATACCATTCAATCCGTACGAGTCACGGCAACTTGTTCCGATGACAATTCGCCAATAGCGGGCTCCACCGGTTGCAAGCCCAGGTGCCGAAAGGCACCCGTGACTGTTGGCGAATCCAGTGCCCCGCAGTAGCGTCCGTGAATATTTGCTGCAAATTCACGAACTTTGAACAAGCTTTCGGCGAAGTGTAAGAAAACGCGTGTCCGAAAATGCGTCGGTGTGAGCAAACGACGCAAGCTGGCGGAAAAGCGATAATTGCCTAGGTTTGTCCAACTTAAGTAAAGTAGCTCCGAAGTATACGCGCACCGGTTTGGGTGACCGGAGCGACTTCGAATCTGACTCAAACCCCAGAACACTGGTGTTGAATCCAATTCTCGAACCATTTTGACTTTGAATAGAGCTCAATCAGTAACGCGATTACATCACGCTTGAAAACGTATTCGTTGTGCCCACAATGCTGGCAGTTCCTTTGCAGATTCATCGTTACCGTTAAGACTTCTGTGAAGTTTCACGGGATCTAGGCGACTCTCTCGGACATCGGGTCAAAGTCAGAGTTTGATGCAACAATCGAAAAGCTTGCCGTGATCTACTTCACAAGGAAGTTTAGCTCATCGCCATTCCTCCTAACGGTTCATGATTATCATGTTATTCCTAAAAAACTCGGGATGAGAGTCCGTCGGCGGCATCCTTGTTGTTGTCCTGCCGCTTTTGGGCCGTTGGTTTGTAGCTAATTCGCCCGTAGGCGTCGCTTGTAAACTCCTTTAGTTAGATAAAGAACGATCGCGTGTTACCTTTTGATCTACTATCAAAAGCTTGGGAAGATTGCGCCGATCGTTTGCTGCTAATCGCAAGGTCGTTTGGCAAGTCAGGGGAAGACGCGGTGCAAGAGGCATTTTTGGCGTTGTCGAGGCAGCCAAAACTGCCGGACGAGCCACTGGCCTGGTTGGTCAAAGTAACACGAAACCAGATATTGCAATGGAATCGCAGTGAGCAGCGCCGAACTAAACGGCACTTTGCCCGAGCGACCGAATTTGCATGGTTTGAAAACGCCGAGCAGATAGGTATCGATGCTATAGAAGTCGGCGAAGCGCTGAAGAAACTGCCGACCGAATTAAGCGAGGTAGTCACGATGCACTTGTGGGGCCAATTGACCTTTGAACAGATTGCGGACGTTGTCGGCTCATCCCGTTCGACCGTCCATCGCCGATACACCGAAGCCATCCAAATACTAAGAGAACGTTTCTCTTGTCAAATCGAGAAGTAAACATGTTTAACCACAATCCTGAAAATCCAGATTCGTCCTCCGACATCACGCCAGCCAGCAACATGCCCGAGTGGTTGAATGAATTACGGCCCGCGAGCGCATCATCGCTTCAAGCCTCCGTGTTTTACCAAGCTGGGTACGAAGCCGCTCGCCATGAGCTTGGCAATGCCGTATGGCGACGAGCAAGCATCATTGCCATCGCCGCAAACGTGTTCATTGCGAGCGCCTCTGGCGCATTGCTTTTCCAACTTGGTAAACAAAACGGACAATCCATTGCCGTTTTTAAACAAGATCAAGAAAATAAACAGATAGATGCGCCGGAGATTAATCGTGAATCGACGTTGGCGTCTGCTTCTCCTAAACGCCTAGCCCCCACGGAAAGCAGCCCGACGTTGATACCCTCCTGGTTTCAGTCGCAATTCTCGCGAATGATGTCGAATGCGAAACCACGCGTCACTTTACTGGGACCGGGGGTCGAGCTTGGGCCAAGGGGAGCAAAACTGGACGAGATCATTGTCCTGAATAGTGCAGCTGACTTGAACTCGCGAACCAACGAATCCGATGAGGCGAGCGAACCCACCGAACCACAATCGCTTCGTGCGATTCGGGATAATCGTATTAGATCTTTGATGGAGAGCTTGCTATGAGAACTTTAAGAATCAGTACTTTGGCGCTAGTCGCCGGTGATTCCCTCCTCTCCCCTAAAAGGGGCGAGGGGAGAAATGCTCAGAATGCTTAGGTAATGACAAAGCTACCGATCCGCTCAAACTTCCCAATCCAGGCTAACGATACCATTCATCTAAGAAGGAGGTCTTTGAAATGCGCGTAAATAGATTTTCGATTGAGATCCTCGGAATGTTCTTTTTGAGTTTCGCATGTGCGATTCCGGCGGACGGCCAAGTGCTTGTATGGAAGGCGGGACAAAAGCAATTTCCTAACGCAAACAAAGGTGAGCAAGCATCGCAAACAGGAGAGAGCGTTGAAGGCAACGAACGAAGGATCCGTTTGAGCCCGATGGCGGAACCAGTTCCAGCTCTCAAGTATCGATTTTGGGTTTCCCCTTCGATGCGACAGCTTGGCACCGTTAACCCCTTTTTGTCTCGCGCAATTGTGCTGTATCTTTCGCATTCAAGTCGAAAAACACTAGACGAGCAATACAACAAGCTAAGTGATAGTTGGGTGGAGCAGAAAGTTCGAGACGAAACGCTGAGCACTCACTTGTCGCAACAACGAGAAATACTCGACACCATTTACGAAGCGGCGAAAATGGAAAACATTGAACTCCTCTCCACTCAGCGAAACAAGCGAGGTAGAGACATTCTCACCGCCAGTTTATCCGAGATCCAAAACCTTCGCAACCTCGCTCGTTTGGTGCAGCTCGATGGGCTTCTCGCAATCCATGAACGACGTTACGATCATGCGATTCGTGCGATCGAGGCGGGCTTTCGACTAGCAGAATTTGCCCAATGTTCAGGGGACCCAAACCTCATAAGTGGGTTGGTCAGCGTTGCAATCTCCGGCATCACATTTAGTGTCGTAGAGGAGTTGAGCCAGCAAGCCGATGCGCCGAATCTCTATTGGGCTTTGGCGAGTCTTCCTGATGTATTGTGGGACCAACGTGGCTGGATCGATGGCGAGTCGGTATCCATGTCCCGCATCCTTTTTCCGCTGCTAGAACCGATCACTGCCCCATTGACGCCTGAGGATTGGCGGAACCGGCTTGTGCTTTCGGCTCAAGTGCCGACAGAACTAACGAACACCCCTTCTAATGTTTCTGCAGCGGGTGCCGATAACGAATCGACCGCGAGCAATCGAGCTTCGGCTCATTTGCTTGTGGGTACTGCCTTATTGGTCTTTGGCGATTCGGCCAGAAACGAATTGATCGACGCAGGTTTTACTCTTGACCAGATTCAGCGGATGTCAGCATCGGAAGCTGTTGCACGAATCACCCAGCTCCGGTTTGAGCGTTCACGCGACGACTTGTTCAAGTGGTCGCTGTTGCGTTCCTTGGGGAAATCGTATTCGGATGTTCAATGGACGAAGTTCAATGAGCAATTGACGGGAGCTGAATTTGTCGAACCAAGCAAAGTGCTTATGCAACTATTGATTCCGGCACTGCAAGCCGCCGACAGCGCAGCTCTGCGATGCGATGTAACTCACAAACAACTCATGCTTCAAGAAGCGCTCCGGGCTTACGCGGCCACACATGACGGCAAATTGCCGGAGAGCTTGGTTGCACTACAGCCTCTACCAACATTGCCGAATCCAGAATCTGGCGAGATGTTCCAATACGAACGACTCAGCGATAACGAAGCGATCGTCCGCCGCAAACCCAATTATCCGAACGAAAAAGTAGTCACTCGCGTCATCCTACAAGCCAAAAAGTAATCCTAAGTTGAGGAGCCCGAATATGAAAATGCTATTTGCCCTGTGTGCCAGTTTAATGTTCGTTCCCAATCCTCGGCTGGCTGCAAACGAAGCCGACCGCTATCTGGAATCGACAACAGTTGCCGTCGCCCAACTCGATCTTGCTCGAATCGATTTGCCCGCCACGACCAAGTTTATTCAGACGAGTTTCCCAGGCATGCTCGATGCGGACGCGATCGGCGGATTTCAGCTGGTGGCAGATGGGATGATAGCGTCGCTGCGCGGCGCTGGAGTCACAAAAGTCTATGCCACACTATCGACACTCGAATTGACTCGCGGACATGCAGCTTTGATTGTTCCTTGCAGCAAATCCGCCGTTGCCCGTGAACCACTGGATGCGATTTTAGCGATGCTACCTGCAAGTATCGGGTATAAAGTTCATGTAAACGGAGATTGCGTTATCGTGGCGACGGATTCTGTTTGGAATAGACTTTCCAAGTTTCCCAAAACCGAACGCAGTGCTCTGACGCTGGCAATGGATCAAGTCGCGAACAACTCCGCGTCCATCGTAGTCAATGTGCGGGAGGATCTAAGAGACGAAATCATCGGCGTTTTCCCTGAACGGTTACCGGCCGAATGGCCAATTTCATTCTCACCCAAAGCGATGATGGAGGATGTAGTCACTATGCAATTTGCGATGCAAACGCCGCCTGGTGTGGGGGCGATACTCTCCGCCAATTGTCGCAACGCAGAAGCAGCCATGAGAATCTCGGCAATAGCGAACCTGTTTATTGAAAAGACCGGGGTCCAGAATCTGAAATGCACATCGACCGAAAAACAAGCGAGCGTTTCCTCAAACGGCGATGGATTTATCTCGCTGATTAGCGATCTAGCGAAGTCCACCAAGATGAGCACAGCGGTGATGCAGCAGAGCAACAACCTCAAGCAGGTCATTCTTGCTGTCCACAATTTTGCCGATACCTACGGAGGTTTTCCTCCTCGCTTGACGGTCTCGGAAAAAGGGACACCGCTACTCAGCTGGCGAGTATTCGTGTTGCCCTTCCTCGATCAGCAAGCTTTGTATAACGAGTTCCATCTCGATGAACCTTGGGATAGCCCACATAACATCAAGCTGGTTGATCGTATCCCAGCCTTTTATCAGTCGACTCAATTCCCAGATCTGAAGCTCGGGTACACTCTCGTTCAAGCGCCGCTGCAAACCGGTTTCACTTGGAATGGGAATGAAAATCGGATGTTGACCTTCAAGGACATGACCGATGGAACTTCACACACGATTTGTTTTGTCGTCGCGCCGAAAGACAAAGGGGTTGTGTGGACCAAGCCTGACGACCTAAAGCTAGGAGAGGACAAGCTCGTTGCCAATCTCTTTGGAGATCGCGAATCGATGGAAGTCGCTTTTTTTGACGGCTCGATTCAAAGTCTTGCACGGACGATCAAAGCGGAATCACTGAGGGCGCTGATGACGAACGCCGGAGGAGAGGTAGTAGATCGCTAAACGCAACTTGGACTTTCCCAACGAGCGTGCGAGCCTCCAAACAGTGCCAAATATAAGGGTTCGTAAGTTTCATTTCAAAGAAGGTGAGGAAGTTCGGCCAGAGGGCCTTGGTAGCCGCATCCACCTTCTTCAAACTCGCTCCGGTTTGACACGCCGGAGCGTCGATATCCGCACAATCCATCCTGGACTTCAACTCAATCACCGTTCGACCTCGGATTTCCGTCCCCACGCCTGAAATTGGAATCGTTGCGACGTCAACCGACAGCGCCGAATAGTTCGTGACGCAGTACGGCGATCTGACGTCGTTCGACGCATCGCGCCACAACTTATACAGTGAGCCGCAGCAACGCCACAGAAACTTGACAGCCATAACTGAAGACTGTAAAGTAAGTAATCACTTACAATACAACCAGCCTTCCAAGGAAATTTTCTTGCCTAGACCGCCAAAGTCAGAAGATCGCCGTCGAGAATTATTGCCTGTGCTTGCAGCAGCTTTTAGCGAACTAGGTTACCGCCGCGCTACGACTGCGGAACTTGCCGAGCGTTGTAAAGTTCAAGAAAACATTCTCTATCGACTGTGGCCAGACAAGAAGACGATTTTCATTGCCGCTCTGGACTATCTGTTTCAAAGACGGATGGATAAGTGGAAGAAGGAACTGGACAAAGCGTCCTCGACCAAGTCCAGGATAGTTCGCTTGGTTGAACTTACGAGCAAAGATTTGGGCGAGAACGGCCTGTATCGCGTGATCTTCGCGGCACTCAATGAAACAGACAACGTCGAAATTAAACTGGCTATGCAGCGACTTTATCACCGGTACCATGCGAGTCTCGATGCCGAAATGGTCACGCATCGTAAGCTTTCGGGCTCCTCGACGCCAGCCGAATGCGGCGACTTGGCCTGGGCATTGATCAGCCTAGTGTCCTTTATGAACATTGCTCTCGATCTGGAGCTCATGGATTCGAAAGAACGGAAGCGATTCTTCTCGGCGATGGCGTTCAACCTAATCGAAGGTTCCTAAGGCTAGAATTTTTTTTGCTCATTATGTAAGTGGCTGCTTACACAACGTTTCTAAAGAGGAAAAATCATGAAATTGCAAATTTCGCCAGCAGAGTATCGTCAGAGAATGACCGATCTGCGGCGTGCAGTCGCGGTAAACGGTTTGGAGCTATTAATCGTTACCTCATTTGAGAGCATCTTATATTTAACGGGCGCGGGGTTCGAACCACTTGAGCGACCGTTTTTTCTACTCGTCGCGCCCGATCGACCTCCAACACTTCTCGTTCCGAAGCTCGATCAGGAGCACATGAGCAAGGCCGTCGGTATCGAATCAGAGAACATCTGTTCCTATCGCGAGTATCCAGCCTCGCAGAACTGTGGGTGGTCCAACTGCCTCCGGGAGATACTACCGACGCATGGACAGATTGGCGTTGAGCCCACCGTGAGGCGGGAGATCACAGATGAACTCGGGGATTATTCGATTCGAACCGTGTCGCTTGTCGAACAATTGCGATCGGTGAAATCGCAAACGGAAATTGCAATGATTCGACGTGCGGCGAAGTATGCCGATTTCGGAGTCGAACGCCTCATCGGTAGCTCGTACTTCGGATCATCTATCGCAGAAGGGTTCGCGCAGACGCGATCTGTTTCTGCCAAAATTATTCGCGAAGTTGAAGACTGGGATGCTTTGACGACAAAGGTGTTGATGGCAACCTGGGGAGCGCCGCGCAGTGCAATGCCTCATTCGGTACCAATGCTACAGGAACGACTTGAAGCCGGGCCACATGTCGCCCTTGTATTAATTCGCGTGAATGGCTATTCTGCGGAAAGCGAGCGGACCTATTTCACGGCTCCACCATCGGCAAAAGCTAAAACCGCTTTTGCAGCGATGATGGAAGCGAGGCGCCGTGCACTTGCCATGATTCGACCGGGTGTATCCTGCAGTGCAATAGATTCGAAAGTCACCGCTTTTCTGGCTAAAGAAGGTTACGCAGGCGATGATATGCGTTTACATCGAATAGGGCATGGAATCGGACTCGGTACGCATGAAGGCCCCTGGCTGGCCGAGGGGAGTTCAGATCGAATAGAAACGAACATGGTTATTAGCATTGAGCCAGGGATCTACATCAAGGACATCGGTGGCTTTCGGCATAGTGACACAGTGCTAGTCACCGAAAGCGGCTATGAACTATTGACGCACTATCCCACGGAAATGGAATCACTCGTCGTCACGAACTGGAAGCCTGTTCAACGTTTTATTGGATGGTTGCTTTGGCATTCCCTTCGATTATCGAATAGAATTCCAGCTCTGGCGAATTCGATAAGTGATAGTTCCGATTGATTGCAATAAAATGATCGTCCATAGAACTTCAACTCTTCATCTCTCGGCAGAGCTAGCTTGGCAAGCCCTTAAGCTACGCGACACCTTCCTCTTTATTACACGTGGCGTTATGTCTTACCGAGGATCGGAATCCTGGCCGGAAGTACTGATGTCTCCCGGCGCCGAGATCTTCACGACCCTCACTGCGTGGCAGCGGGTGCTCGTTGCGAGGCATGCCGACCGCCCGGTCATGCTCGACTATGTCGGCCGCCTTTTCACGGGATTTACCGAGCTGCACGGCGACCGTCGCTTCGGTGACGACAAGGCCATTGTCACGGGGATGGCGTATTTTCACGGTCAGCC
>JANLQO010000206.1:0-26575 GCA_031367855.1 Planctomycetia bacterium
CCCTTGGATTTGCGCAGATCCCCACCAACTCAGCGGTAGAAGTTGAAGCCATATTCGAAGTACTCGCTAAGCGCTCATGGTGAGTTTCGTTCCTCAACCCACCCTACCTGTGAGTAGCGATTAATCCTCGTGAAATACAGTCCGAGTTCTTTCGTGGGTTGGCCAGTCGTATCGGACCAACGATGGGCGTACTGTTGAAGTTGCGATTGATAGTAGTGCACGGCTGAGGGGATATCGTCGGGGGCGATGTCGTCGGTTTTGTAGTCGACGATGACCCAGCCAGCGGGGAAAGTGGTGGTTGCAGGTTCTTCAAAAATGAGGTCGATGACGCCGCGGAGGAGGGTGGGAAGTCCGTCTGTGGTGATGAGAGTTTCGAAGGGGAGCTCGCTGAAGCAACGCAAGGCGGATTTGGAACGTTGCCAGATCTGGGACTGGGTGACTGATTGGATGGTGAGCAGCAACTCTTCGACTCGGTCGGACCCGAGTTCGTATTCGCTGGCAAGCCTGATGGCAGAGGATCGCAAGTCGGCTGGCGGGCGTTTGCTGCAGATCTCAAGCAGTTCGTGAACCGCGGAGCCCCATTGGTAACCAAAGGCGCCGGACGTTTCCCAGCGCGGCCGACGAATGCCTTTGAGGCCAAGTTCCTTGGCGGCGGCGATGGCGTAATTTGGCTGGGCTGCCGTTGTCCATTTGGCCGCAAGCTGTTCGCTTGCAAGCCATGTTGTCTCAGCGCACGGTTTTGTGATGTGCTTGCCAGCCGCCTGTTGGAGTTGTTGGTCCGAGGGAATCTCGATCTCGGGTGCATCGTTCAAGTAGCGGTATAGTCCGCTCCAGTTGGAATTGGCTTTGCCGACACTAACGATCATCGCGCAGGCGGCACGCGTCGTGGCAACGTACAACAGTCGATCCGCTTCGGCATTTAGGTAACGCTGCTCTTCCGCTTGAAATTCCTCCCAGTTCTCTGGGGTAGCAACATCCTTGGTTGCGTACTGACCTTTTTCAGCCGTGATGCCCATGTAGCCGACGGCATCTTTGCCAGATCGATCGATGTGGCAGAGGACGGGATGGGCGTATTTCTTCGTCGTATCGGCCAAGAAGACAATCGGAGCTTCTAAGCCTTTGGCCTTGTGCAGATTCATGACGCGCACAACATTTACATCGGGAGGCAAGGCGGTACCGCCCGCAGTTTCATCGACCTCGCAAAGTTCTTCGAAAAAACTAATCAAATCGGAAGCGCTATCGAAATCAAAGCTCTGCTGTCGCAAACATTCGATGGCCTTCAACAAGCAGCCAGCAGTGGCGTTGCCTTCGCCGCCAGCCGCGGCGCTGGCCAAGAGGCCTAAGTCCTCAGCCACCCGGCTAACCGCTGCGGTAAATGGCAAGGAGCGCAACCAGACCTGATATCGTTTAAATCGTTCGGTCGCACCCGCGAATCTAGACTTCAACTTGATGTCCAATTTGTCGGGTAAGGGAGCGGTAAATACAAAATGACCGCCAGCCTGTTTGTAACGGTACAACTCGCGGTCGCTGAACCCAAACAGTCCATCGCGAAGCACCGCCAGAAAAAGGACTGGATTATGCGGATCATCAATCGCGCGCAGGCAGTCGATCAACAAACTCAGTTCTTGGATATCGCGAAACGCGTTACCACCGGTGACTTCACAGGGTATTCCATAGGCCTGCAAAGCCGCGCGAAACACTCCGATTCTTTTTTTGCCCCAGGGTATGATCAAGAAATCACGCGCTTCGACTGAGTGCGTTCGACCCAATTCCATCTCTGGCTCAGTCCGCGGCACGCTCATGCCCGTATCGATTGCATGGCGAATGAAGCGCGCAATGGCATCGGCTTCTTGCTCGGCGGCATCGTCAATATTCACATCGGGATCAACACTCAACTTGTAAACGCCGCAGAACCGCGCTGGTGATTTGTTAATTACTTTTTCAACACGGCCCTGAACGTCAACACGGCCCTGAACCATGTCCTCGGCGGCAGGCGTATATTGGTCAGCCTGCGGCAAGAATTTGTCCTGGAAGATAGAGTTGTTCCACTGACGCAACTCGGTGCGTGAACGGAAATTTTTCACCAGAGCTAAGACTTCGCCGCCCGACGCTTTGAAAATTTCCTTGACCCGATTGTAAGTCACGATGTCGCTACGACGGAAACGATAAATGGACTGTTTGGGATCGCCCACCAGAAACAGCGAGCCCGGGTTGGGAGTGCATTTCTGCCACTCTTTTTGATTCACATTCGCGGAAGTCAAAAAGAGAATCATCTCGGCTTGGATTGGATCGGTGTCCTGAAACTCGTCCACCAGTAGATGGGTAAAGCGGGATTGGAAATACGTACGCAGTTCCGGCTGCGATTTGAGTCCCCGCGCGGTGATTAGCAGCAGATCATTGAAGTCGAGCCCACCGGTGGCCAGCTTCAGCCGCTCGTAAATCTCGACCGCGCGCCGCAAGAAGTCAACGACAAATTGATATCGCACGCGGCACCAATATTGCATCGCTGGCCGGGCGACGGTTGCACGAAACTGCTCCCAGCGCTGTGTTTCGGATTTGGCAATGGACTTGTCGTGCCAACACTTTTGGGTACCGCCGTGCGAATTATCGAATTTGTCAAGCAAGTTGAAGAAATTTCCCAGCCGAGTCCAATCCTTGCCACTGGATCGCACAATTGTCTCGTAGCGGTCCATCAATTTGTCGGTGCCACGGGCGGTTGGGAACAGCGGAAGCAGTTGCCGCATGTGATCGATGTAGTCGCGTGTTTGGCGCTGAATGGTTTCTAGTTCTGGCGGGACCCCCCTCACCCTCGATCCCTCTCACCGAAGTACCGCGGCGAGGGGAGGTACTGTCAGGTGGCCAATGATCGACGTCTCGGTGCTCGATGAAACTGTTGAACCTCAGCTTGATTAGGTGGCGTTCGAGTCCTAGTTCCTCGAATTTATCGAGCAGTGGGTCGCCACGGGCTATCAGGTCGCTGATGTTCTCCAGCCAAGCCTGTTCGCGAAGCAGCAGATCTTCTTTCTCGTCGAGTTCTCGGAAGGCCGGATCGACACCGAATTCAATCGGACGTTCGCGCAGCAGCGCGGCACAGAAGCTATGAATCGTGCCAACAAACGCCCGACTGCTATGGTCACTGGCGAAGAGTATACGATCACGGATTGCTTGTTCAGCGGAAGTTTCCACAGCGTGCGTCACCGCGCGTCGCCGCAATTCCGACTGAAATCGTTCGCGCAGCTCAGCGGCTACTTTGCGCGTAAAAGTAACCGCAGCCAATTGCTCAATTTGGCAAGTATCTCGGGCAACCAAACTGACCAAGCGGTTAACGATACTCGTCGTTTTTCCGGTTCCGGCAGCAGCTTCCACCATGAAGTTCTTATCGAGTTCGTCGCAGATGCGAAGCCGTGTCTCGGCGTCCCTGTTTTCGGCAACCTTGTTTTCCGCAACTTGGGCTTCGTGGTCGTTGTTATTGGTCATGGCTTTCTTCATCGTTTCACCGGGTGTATTCTCGCTCGTGGTTAGTGGTTCATCTAACGGGAGACTACACCCGTGTTGCCTCCGTTTGTTGGTCGAGTTCACGGAGCTGAATCCAGGGCTTCAATATTTTTTGGTTACAAGGTTCTAGGGCCTTTTGCAACGATTCGGCAGCAACGAAATCTGGGTATCTGCAAACCGAGAGATAATCACAAAACTTGCAATCTGCAGAATCGGTCGTGGCAACGAACATGCCGCTCTTGATCAGATCGCATATCTGCCTGATGACTTCGTCGCCGCGTTTAAGTTCGCCGCTGGTCCACTGCAGTTTGCGTCCCTCGGTTCTTGGAGTCGGAAAGAAGTAGCCGAAGGTGGCTACCGAGTCCGGCTTGCGACCCGTCGCAGCCATGCGGTGCCGCAGCATACCGACGTACAAGAACGGCTGCACCTTGCGACCACTTTGAAACGGATCGTCTTGACTGAATCCAAAATCAGATCCCGACTTGTAATCCCAAATCGCATACCGTTCACTGCCATCGACTAGGAGCTTGTCGATTCGATCGATGCGTCCTCCCATTTGGATCACGCGTCCATCACTGAGGGCAAGCGCAATCGGCTGGCTACAATCCAGCTCTGTTTGCGGATCATCATTCAATCCGATGGATGCCTCCACGACCCAAGGACGTGCGCCGCTTACCTCACAATATTCTTGCTCTTTGCGCAGAAATATTTAGCAGACATCCTCTAGCACGTCGCATTGCCGCCGAAAAGCATCTGCATTGTGAATTGGAATGTCGGACTTCAGCCGCTCGATTTTGGCGAACAACATGTCGCGTAGCGATTTCAGATCTCGTTCCAAATTTGGAAGTAGATCGCTTTGAGTGTGTCCGCGCAGAAAATCCTCAAACAATTCGTGAACTAGGTTTCCAAATTGAAGCGCATCGAGCCATTTTGCGGGGTCTATCGACCATTCATCGGGCGGATTAACCCTTGTTGTCGGCGCGCGCGCATTGGAGCAAGAACTGCCTCGCCTTCTCCAGAACTACCGTTGCAGTATCATCGGCTTGAGGTGCCAGGTTAACCAACGGTTTTATCATTGCCTGGATGGCCTCCAATGCCGGCTGCAGTAGGCTTCGTAGATTCGCTTGACATCCCGCGCTTTGGTTGACGACTCGAAGGCCTTCACTTTCAGCGAGTCGGGACTGAGTTCCGCCAAACGCAGGTCGCGAATCGAGTTCGTCATCAGGTTAGCCAGACCATCAATACTATGAATTTGGTTGAAGTACCCCAGCTCACCCGCCTCTAGCATTTCACTGACTAGTCCGTGCACGATCACGCGCGCGGCTGATCCGCCGATAAACGTGACCTGCTTAGTGGCCAGTAAATGACCGACAAGCGATACCGCCAGCGAGCGCATCGTTTTTGAATGCAGATTGATCGTCGAGTAGCCAGCCAGACTAAGCCGGTCTTTCCATTGCTGAGCAACGCGCAGGTCCTCAGTCAAGAGCCATTTTTCGGTCAGTAAATTGTCGTTGCAAAGGCTTGCCAGCCATTTCACAGTTGCATTTATCAAGATGGATCGCCTCGATCAAGTTCGTTACCGTTGATTCCGCAAAGGCTCTGCAGCAGCGTCACTCCGTGACGCGAGTGTGTGGCAGCGTCACTCCGTGACGCGAGTATGTTAACGCGTTTCGTTCCTCAACCCACTCTACGACATTACGACACCTGTTGCTCGATGGCGAAGCGAGTCCTATCATAGATGACCGCAGCGCTCAAGTTGCGGAGGTGGTTGCTTGAGACGGTATTTTACTAATTAAAACGAGGCCGACTCCGTGCAAGCTTGGCTACTTCCCAAAACTGGGTCGATCGAAAACCTCCGGTTAGATACGATTGCGATGTCTCCGCCTGGCTCAGGCGAAGTAACGGTGGATGTACTCTATGCGGCCTTAAATCCGGCTGATCGTTATTTGGCGGAAGGGCTCTATCCGGCACGTCCAGTATTTCCCCATGTGCTCGGTCGCGATGCCATGGGTATCGTCTCACAAGTTGGCGAAGGGGTCAGCGAATGGAAAGCTGGCGATAAGGCTTTGTTGCTACGGGGCGACGCGGGTGTCTCGCGACCTGGAACGCTCGCCCAACAAGTGACGGTTCCTGCGGAGTGTTTGGAATGTCTTCCCAATGGCTGGACCGACCAACAAGCCGCCTGTGCGGCGCTGGTGTATGTAACGGCCTACCAGGCGTTGACACAGTTCGGATCGCAGAGTCACAGCGTTGTCTTAGTCAGCGGCGCATCCGGTGGAGTCGGTGTCGCCGCGACACAGCTAGCTAGTGCGATGGGTCATACGGTCATTGGGCTTTCACGCAGTTCTGAAAAGGCCACCAAGCTACTGGGGCTTGGCGCAACTTGGACGCTCAATCCAGAAGATCCTCAGTGGCAGGTGACACTCAAGCAACTCTTGCAACCGCGTCGTGTTGATCTGGTCGTCGATAACATCGGCGGATCGCTATTACCCCAAATGATCGATACGTTGGGAATGAATGGATGCGTCAGTTTGGTGGGAATGCTGGCTGGCCCGGTCCCCCAGTTCAATACCGCTAGCCTTTTCTTTCGACGATTGCGAATGAGGGGCGTGGCCGTGGGCAGCTATAGTATCGAAGAAAATCATCAAGCCTGGCAGCAAGTAGTTGCCCTGTTAAGCAGTAGCCATCAAAGGCCCGTAATCGATTCGGTATTCCCAATGCAACAAGTCCCTGCTGCCTTTGCACGCCTGGCAGAGGGGCCCATGGGAAAAGTGTTAGTGGATGTAACCACAAGCTAATCCCAGAGAGAATGATAAAATGTGGTCGAGTCGCTCCGCGACTCGACTACGTTCAGGAAAACGAATGCCGATAATCAGACACCGGCTCCGAGTTGCGGAGCAACTCGGCCACGCGGCGCTTCCCCCAGGGCTAAAGACTGAAATCGCTGCGCCAAAATAAATCCTCCGAGCATGTAAGAAAGCGAAAGCGAGCGGTCACTAACGGATTGCCGGTCAAAAGCGGGCTGAACCGCAACGGGTACCATCTTTCGCAACCTTATCTAAAAGGAACCTCCCATGCCTCGCTCTCGCAATTCGCTTGTCCGTAAAAAAGGCCGACATGCTAGCGCTCGACAACTGTTCTTGCAGCACCTTGAACGACGTGAAGTTTTCAGTGTTGATGCCTCATTCAGCGGTGGAGTCCTAACAGTACAAGCGGACGATCAGCCGAATGAAATTGTTGCCTGGACCGATGTGGCCGCTAACCAGTTGAATGTAAAGGTTGATACGACCGTTTTCCACCTTCCCAGCAACTTGGTCCTGCACATCCGAATTTCGGCCAAAGGCGGAGACGATACGATCTTGATCATGCCAAGTGTCGGGCAAACGACACAGTTAGAGGGTGGCAGCGGAAATGACAGAATTTCAGGTAGTCAGCAACGCGATCTCATTTCCGGCGACTCCGGAAACGATCGTATTGCAGGCAATGCGGGTAATGACCGAATCGAAGGTGGCGTGGGCAATGATCGCATCGGTGGGGGCGATGGCGATGACTACCTGCAAGGTGGTATTGGAGACGATCTACTGGTCGGCGGCGGCGGCAACGATGAAGTTTACGGCGACGGTGCCAGCGAAGAGGTTGGTCCGACTGACGAGGAAACGATGCCGATGGGAGATGCGATTGCGCGTGGCGCGGCTGCGTCCGCAGTTGCGCCCGATGTGATGCTGGTGTCTGCACCAGTAGCGCCGGCGGAACTGTCCTTCAACGACATTATCTATGGCTCCGACGGCAATGACATTGTCCGCTCTGGCCTGGGCCACGACGTTGTTTTTGGTGGTGAGGGTAATGACGCAATCGCTGGCGGACCGGGTGTTGACTTCGTTGAAGGTGGTAACGGTAACGACCGCATTGATGGCGGCAACGGCGTAGATATCATCTTTGGTGGTGAAGGCAATGACTCGATCGGAGGCGGTTCGGGCGGCGATTACTTGATCGGTGGTGCGGGTAATGACGTCATCGAAGCGGGCGCAGGTAATGATTGGGTTTTCGGAGATGCAACGAATAGCTCTCCCTCTGGTTATTCCAATCCAGTCCAATATGCGATCGACTTTGCCGCTCATAACCGCGGACTCGATTCGATTTTGGCCGGTGATGGCAACGACATTGTGGCAGCGGGGAATGGCAATGATCGTGTTGAGGGTGGCGACGGTGCCGATCTGCTGGTTGGCGGCGAGGGCAATGACGCGCTCAACGGCGGTGACGGCAGCGATCTCATTCTTGGCGATTGGCAATTGGTCAGTGCGGATGCGGACGCAGATGGTATCGCTCTCGCAGGCACCCTAGCCGGTACAGCCAGAGCGATTGTCGAAGTGACCGCTTTAGAACTTCCCGAAGGCTTGGAAGCCACCTTCAATGATGTAATTGAAGGTGGAGGCGGGCGCGATTTGATCTTTGGAATGCGCGGAGATGACGCCATTGCTGGCGGGGCCGATAATGACCATTTACATGGCGGACGCGGCAATGATCGCATCAGCGGTGGCGCAGGCAATGATACTATACTGGGCGGCGCGGGCAACGATGCCCTGAGTGGCGGAGAGGGCAACGATCGCATCAGCGGCGGCGAAGGCAACGATCGCTTGGAGGGTGGTTTGGGCGACGACACACTGGCGGGGGACGCCGGAAATGACGAGGTCTTGGGTGGCGATGGCAATGATTTGTTGGTCGGAGGCGCTGGCAACGACTACCTTAACGGCGGAGCTGGAATCGACCAGGTCCTGGCGGCAGACGGTGAGGAAGATTTCATACTTACCGACGGGCTCGACACGTTAGTGATCGATCTTCTGGATCATGTGTTGCCCTAGTGCTGGAGTTCACGTAGCAGCGTCTCCTCCGAGGCGCTAAGATGTTGAAGGCGCTGAATTGTCCGCCTCGGAGAGGCTGTGATCAATTAGAATAGATGATCCAGTGTACCGCGATGCTCCGCCATCGTGAGTAGCCTTACTGCTGGTAGTTTTTGCGATGGTTGAGGGTCGCGATGGCGGAGTGTCGCGGCACACTTGGATTATCGAGGTACTCTTTGCAGCGAGATGAGCCGCCAGCCACAGAGATTAAACTGCTTTACCACGCCGAGGATCGGCGTTTGGTGAATCGTCTATTGTCGCGAGATGCAGTGGCTTGGCAGGCGTTTCTCGAAAACTATGGACGTCTGGTGCGGGCGCGCGTGGCCGACGTGGCTCGTTCGTTTGGATTCAGTTCGGACAGCACCGCCATTGACGATGCCACCGCAGATGTTTTCAGTTCGCTGGTTGCCAACGACATCGCCACGTTGCGGGCTTACGAGGGCCGATCTTCGTTGGTCACTTACTTGGCGGTGATTGCCACCCGCTGTGCCACTCGTAATTTCGCGCGTAAACGCTATCAAGCTCGCAATCAGTCCAACTATGAGGCCGTCGAGACATTGTCCTCCGAAGGAACTGATCCCGCCGGGAGGATGTTGCAAGCCGAGGCCCGTCAAAGGGTGCATGCTCTGCTTGCGGAACTGCCTGAAAAACAGCGAGACGTGGTGAGGCTGTTTCACCTCGAAGGGCAAAGCTACGCAGCGATTAGCGACGCCTTGGGCATGCCGATCGGATCGGTGGGAGTAACGCTGCGCCGAGCAGAAGCAAAACTCCGCGAGCAATTTGAGCCGCCGCATGGATAATACGACCCGCCATCACCCATACTACCGAAACATCACCATCGTGACCTCCACCGTAGGATCCGTTCAGTGAATCGAACCAGCGTGCTAGAGTGCATCCGAAGACATCTGAATGCAGCCAGAATGGAGCCTGGAGGGCTGCGCCCATTGGGTGAACTTGTACCGCGCATTGCCAGCGAGTTGCGGTCGGCGGTCGATTCTTCCGAAATCCAGTCGAGCATAACGCCTATTCCTCTAGTGGCTGCCTTTATCGATGGCTTGGTTTCACCCGAAGAGGAAATCGCGGTTTGCCAGGCGATCTTGGTCGATAACAGTGTCTTGGCTGAATTGGTTGCGGGAGTGCTCGCACTGGACGAAGTGCATCCGAAAAACGCAAACGACTTGCCGCCACTTTCAAGCGAGCTCACCGCGAGACTCTTCGAACTGACCTCCCATAAGTTTCCAAACGCTAACAACGGAGTGATTGCTGTTAAGGGTGCTGAACAATTCGATGCACCCGAGCGTTCGTCTTTTGCGCAACCAGTACTGCCTGCTCCGATTCGACGGTCAATCACTGCTGGTACTCGAGCCCAGGCGGCAGGCTGGCGACAGGCATTAGCGATTTTGGCTGTAGCGGCAAGCCTCTGGTTGATTGCTTGGTGGACTGTTCGGCAATCATCGCTCTGGCAGAAACCTGAGCAGGTGGTACAAGTACCACCAAAAGATACCGAGTCGATTAAGCCCACTGTACCTGACGATGCGAACCACCTGTCGCCGCCGGAGGATGGACTCGCCGTCCAGGCTCCTGAGGAAATCCCGCAGATGCCGCTCGAGCAATCGCCTCTGCCAACGCCACCGGATAGGCCTCAAGACCGGCCGCTGGACAAGCCGCAAGTCGTTGTCACACCCTCAATTCCTCCTGCCAGGCCATCCGAGGAATTTACAGCCACGCCCATGAAGAATATTCAGTGGAGCAAGATTGCCGGTCTTTTGGCTAGACGCGATCTGAATCGCGATTATGAGGATGAAGCAGGTTGGCATGGTGTCATTCCGGGTGACGATGGGGGGGCCGCCCAGGCTGCGGATGCGAGACAGCTGTTGACGTTTCCGCTGTCGCGAGCGGAAGCCAATGTTGGCAGTGGCGGGCGTATCGTGCTGGCGGCTGATACTCGGCTGACGTTTGCCCAAGGACTTCCGAGGCTCTCGGCCAAAGTCGGGTTATCCCACGGTTTGATTGCCTTCGTCGATATGCCGCAAAATACCGTGATCGAGTTTACTGGCAACGAATTGCCGCTGGCGATAGTTAAGTGGACGACCACCCAGGCTTCCCTACTGGTGACCATTACCGATGCAGGTTTGCAAGCACAGGTGACGGGTGGCGAGGTGACGATCAATCAGCAAAACTTTCGAAACTCGGTGGTCTCAATCGATTCGCAGTCGGTGAACGAGCTCAGGGACCGCAATACGCGACTACCGGCCTGGGTAACCAGGCCGGTCGAGACCATTCCGTTACCCAAGTCGGTGCTCGGACAGTTGGCAGGGTCCGACAATATTGCCGAGACGCTCGATCGACTCTTGGAAGCGAGCGCTACAGCGGGCGATGCGGACAAAGGTCGGTTGATGTTATCCAATTGGCGCGCGTCATTGAGCGACTCGAATCTCATTCGCAGTGCCGAAAGTCGATCGCCGCTAGTGAGGCTTCAAGCGTTCGGGAGGTTGATGCTGTTGCCCGAGTGGGACGAGCGTTACAAGCACTCTTGGGCGAGATTCTCGTCTGCTATCAATAATGAAGCCGAGTTTGTTTTTTTGCGTCAAGCGTTTGAATTGACTCGCCGCGGCGGTAAGCTAAATGCGGTTCAGGTAATGCAGTTAGGGAACCTGCTAGAGTCGCCTCAGTTCGCAGTCCGTTCGCTGAGCGATTTCATATTGCGCAAGAACTTTGGGGGCGGTCCACAGTTTGATCCCAATCTAAACCCGCTGGCCAACATCCGCGGCATCGGACTATGGAAACGTTACATCAATGCGATTCGCAACAACAATGGGTAATGAACCACCTGCCTAGCGAGATTCCCCCATTTTCTGAGGGCCTGCGACTTCATCCATTTTGTTTTTCCACCGATTTGACCGCAAAGTCATCAAAAGTCATCAAAGGGATTCGGCCAATGGAAGTGTCCGAATGGCTCAAAAGAATCTGGGACTAGGTTCTGTTCAACATCTAGGCCGCGTAGAAGCTGGTTGCGCTCATCTGTCGGCATGTCTTTTTCGTCTTCGATTTGTTTGCGAATTTCTTCACGAGTCCCTTCGAAGGTATGGTGCTGTGTTTTACCCGCGTTATCGAAGTATGCTATTTCAGCTCGGAAGCGGTCTCCATCCAGCTTCTGGAGTGATAACGAATCAAACCGTTTCCAATTGTCATTGCGTTTCCCAATCGGCATTTGCCAATTCGGTCGGAGCGGGGTCAATTGCTTGAGTTGAGTACTACGCGCGTGCTACTTGGCAGCTGGTGGCGTAGGAGCGGGCGGATTAGGAACTGGCTGCCTTCCCAGACGGGTCGGCTGAGAGCCGTTTTTTGGAGCAGTAGTTGCCTCCTTAGCTGCTGGTGACACGTTGCGAGTCCAGTTTATGAGTCTTTGTAGTAACCCTTGCGTTGTCTCGGTCGTTTTGGCGTGAGTTCTTTCAGTGGTACTGGATATTTCGGCGGCCGTTCCTTCAATCTCGGCACGTAGTCTATCGAGTTCTTCATGTTGCGACGCAGGGATGAGATCTCGGTACTCGGCTAGATAGTCCCGAGCGATGTTCAAGTTCGCTTGTGCAGCTTTGTATTCATGGCGTTCAGCTGATTCATGAGCAAACTGAACGGCTTTATGCGCATCATGCAAAGGCGACTCAAACGTAGAAGTAACCACCGAGGTGCCATTAGATTGGGCATCGGCTAGAGCTCGATCACCGCCCGCTACTATTGCTTTTGCCTTATTGCAAGTAGACTGCCATGTCCGCTGCGTTGGGTTGCAGTTGGGTGGGCAGCTCTTACGCAAGCTTTTGGCATGAAAAACTATCCGCAGTTATTTTTGAACACGCGCAAAGCGGGTTCCTTTTTGGGGCAGCATCCGTGGGTGCTTGAAAAGTCAATTATCGATCCGACCGTGCCGCTTGAGCCAGGAACAATCGTGGACCTGATGCATCCGAAAGGACACTGGATCGGTCGCGGTGTTTACAATCCGTTGAGCCGGATTCGTGTGCGGCTATATCAATGGCAGCAGTCAGCGGATCTCGATGAAGCGTGGCTCCGCGGGCAACTGGAAAACGCGGTGTCGATGCGCGACGCTTGGCAACAGGCTCACTTCGCGCTCGACGCGGTGCGTTTGGTAAACAGCGAAGGCGACGGACTAAGCGGATTAGTGATCGACAAGTTCGCGAACTATCTAGTGGTGCAGTTTTCTGCGATCGCGATGCAGGGCTGGTCGAACGTAATCGTCGAATGGTTGCAGCAGCGATTTGCACCGGCGGCAATTTTCTTGCGTACGGATCAGAAGACCGCCGCGAATGAAGGGACCGAAGATCGCGACGAAGTCATAGGTGTTGTGTCCGACCAACCGATTGAATTGAACGAGGGTGGAGTTCGCATCCAACTGGATTTGGCGAGTGGTCAGAAGACGGGCTATTATTTGGATCAGAGAGCCAATCGAACCCGAGCGGCCCACTGGGTGCAGCCCGGTCCGATGTTGGATGTTTGTAGTTACTTGGGTGGATTTTCGCTGGCTGCTTGTCGCTGGGGCAAACCGACCAGTGTGATTGCCCTGGACTCGAGCAAACGGGCACTTGAGCAAGCGGCGACGAACGCGGCGCTTAACGGATTCACTCAGATCACTTTCGAGCACGCGGATTGTTTTGAACGACTGGGTCAAATGCAACAGTCGGGCGAGAAATTCCAAACGATCGTGCTCGACCCGCCGCGCATGGCGAGCAATCGCGGGAACGTTACTGCCGCGTTGCGCGCATACCACCGCTTGAATTCACTGGCGCTCGAGTTGCTGGTGCCTGGTGGAATCCTGGTCACCTGCAGTTGTTCAGGTCGGGTAAGCCGCGAAGACTTTGCGGGGGTGTTGGCTGCGGTGGCTTCACGTCAGCGACGCAGCGTGCAGATCATTGAGAGTTTAGGTGCGGACTTCGATCATCCGATTGCCACCAATTGCCCGGAAAGCGAATACTTGAAGTGTTTTATTTGCAGGGCAAAATAAAAATGGTCATGGTATGCCGCTCCATCGTCACACCATGACCATGCATGTCGTTGGAACGAGTCCGAGGACCCGTTCCACCCTCCCAATCCGTGGTATAAATTTTATCGGCCGGTCCGCGTTGGTTGCTTTGATTTTTTTCGGAATTTTTGGCCGGGCTGATTTGACGAACCAAGTTCCTAGCGGATTAGATTAGGCATCTGAGCGACGTTGTCCTGGTTCTCAGGCAGTTTTTTCACCGAGTCTTCGTCAAGGCGGGCGTCCGATGTTGGCGTGGGTGACAATAGGCTCTGGTAATGGGGCTGCGGTTGGGGGGCGGCGTGAGTAGCTGGCACAAAGGAGTGAGTGTCGCAACCTGGCGGCGCATAGCGGTTTAGAGATTGAAAATGAGCGTTTCCATACTCCGCTGATCCGCATCCAGCTTGGCCGCAAGGTGCGCAACCTGTACCACAGGCTCTTCCGCGCTGATGGCCTGCCAATCGCTGGTACATCAGAGCACATTCCGCAGCCCGTTCGGCAGGATAGTTTGCCCACAATCCCTGCGTACAGCCGGGATTTAGCAACATGCGCGCAGTTGGGTTGTCCGGACCTTGCATGGGCCAAGAAATCGGTACTTGTGCCGAGTTGGGAGTTTGCGAAATCAAGCCGTTGCGAAGTATCTGGTCGATTGGGCTATGGCGATGGCGAATTCCGACAGGCAGCGACGCTGGGTCACTGGCTGGCATGGGTGCTACCTCTTCACCAAATGGGCCGTCGGATGGGCTTGAATTTGCACCTGGAAAAGGATCTTCGATGGGGTTAGCGATCTCTGCTTGGAAGCCGCGTGGACGTGTTAAATCGGCCGCGGCGGCGGGTTGGAAACTGTCCCCTTGACCGGACTTGACCAGAATGGATCTGGGGTCGGCTTGGTTTTCGAGAATCCTAATTTGTGCATGGCAAAACGAGGGGCCGCAGTAGAGAACTGCTCCTACGGCAAAGACTTTGAATCCATTCATGTTGGCACCCTAGTGCGAAAAAGTAGTCGCCGAGCGTCGACTCGGCGACGTGTTTAAGGTCGCATTAAAAGGGCACCACGAACTTGTCCCAGATGCGTGGTAACTTGAACCACATAAACTGCGAGGCTGGTGTCGCAGTGGGCATCGTGTGTGCTCTACAGACATCATTCACTCTGAATGCGCAGTTGGCAAATCAGCTTCAAGAGAATTTCTCTCGAATCCACTGTGTGCAGGCGCGAATTGCCTGCTAGGTAAAGAATGCCGAGAATGCGCATCGTTCGAGGTCTTGCCTGAGAGTGCTCCGAGATTGAGAGTGTTCCGAGATTGTGTTATGTGTGGGCGAGTCGCTCCGCGACTCGCCTAGGCTCAATGACTCCGAGTTGCGGAGCAACTCGGCCACGCGGGCTAGCACTAGTTTGAGGTCTGCGCAAACTGCAGGTCTCAGGTCGTGCGGCTGTTCACCGCTTGAAGCAATCGCTGGCGGATCATGTACAAGCGGGTGCTTTCAGTGATCTTCTCGCCTTCTAAGTTGCTGACATAAAAGACGTCGACGACTTGATCCAGGTGCGTACTGATCTTGGCGAACTGAAGAACAAGTTGCAGATCGAATAGCACTCGCGAGATGTCGTAGAGCAGGCCCATACGATCGTAGGCGAAAAGAGTGATGATGGTGAATTTTTCCGATGTGCTGTTGTCGAAGCGAACTTGGGTTGGTTGGATCTTCAAGCCTTCAGCGGCTTTGGTGCGGCTGTTTCGCCAGATCTTTGGAAAAGTCGGCGGCTGGGAGTTGGTCGGGTCGAGGGCTTTCACGAGCGTCGAGCAAATTTCATCGATGCGTTGCTGCGGGGGCGCTCCTTCAAACTCGCTGTCCTCGACGTAGAACTTATCCCATACGATATCGTCGGGCTGAGTGTGAATATCGGCGGCCAAGATTTGCATACCTTGGCTGGAGAGGGCTCCGGTGATGCGATGGAAAGTGCCAATCGGTTTGCCGGACTGCTTGAGCGCGATCGTGTACTCGACCGCTTGCTGGGCTGAACTGAAGCGTCCCCAAGCCAATACGGGCTGCGTTTCCAAGTTGCGGAGTTTTGAGAGTTCGCTGACAATCTGGCCGGGCGGGATGCGCAATAGATAGCCGAAAGGCAACGCTTCTACTTGCCGCTTCCACCAGTCGTCGTCGGCACCTGGCGGAACCAACTTGAGCACCTGAAGTTGCCGATCGCGCACGTCGGCTCGGAACGTTTCACCAGGTTTGTCGTCGCGGAAGTGCGAATCCGTTTGACGATACAATTGAACCAGCAAATCAACTTTCCATTGATTCACCACGTCTGGACCAACACCCGCCAGATCCGCGTAGGTCATCAGCAATAATAGGACCAAGCGCTCGCACGAGCCGACTACGGAAGCGAAGCCGACGATCACTTCGTTGCTATTTAGATCGTGACGAAAAGCCGTATTGGACAGCAGCAGATGTTGATGCACGAGGAACATCAACGTCTCTTTGTCCTGCGCGCTCAGCCGCAAGCGATCAGCGGTTTCCGCAGCGATGCGACGACCGACTTCACTGTGATCCTCGATAAATCCTTTACCGAGATCATGAATCAGTAGGGCCAGATGCAGGATGGCTTTGTTCTTGAGTTCGCGGTACAGGTTTCCGAGCGTTGAGTTAGCCGTTGCCAAGTCGGTGACGCATTCCACGGTGCGAATGCAATGCGCGTCGACCGTGTATTTGTGATACTCGTTGAACTGCAGCAAACATCGCGCGTGCTTCATGCCAGGAATGATCTGTTCGAGCACACGCAGTTCCTGCAATCGTCGAAGTTGCGATCCAAGATTGCCATAATGGGACAACAGTTCCCAGAATCGTTGAATCGTGACGGGGTCAATTTCCGAAATGGGCCGACCCAGCATAGCTGAACGAATCTCGCGCCAGGTATTGTGTTCAATGGGGCGACCATACCTGTTCGATAGCGCCATCAGTTCGAGTACCGCAGCTGGATCACGTTTCAATCGATCGAGGCCGGAACGGGTTGCCCAGACGTGTGACCAACCGACGCGATAGTCGCGATGTACAGGCAGGCCGACGGCGTGTTCGAGACTTTGAGTGATCCGCGACCGCCTCTTGGCTGAGGCTAGGAAGTGCGCGCTGCTGTAGCGAATCTCGCTGGTCTTTTCGAAGTACTGTTGCATAAACTGCTCGACCGGCAAGATGCCCTCGGCACCGTAAAAACCGCTCCATGTGGCCAGCTTCATTTGCAGTGGTCTGTCGAGTTGATCCTGCGATTTGCCATACTCAAAATGCATCTGATTGCGAAGTCGCAGCAGATACTGATAGCCGCTCTTGAGTGCGTTTTGATCTTCCGATGACAAGTGGCCGAGCTGTGCCAGCTGATCGAGTTCGCATTCGCCGTACTGAGTGAAACCGATCCAGCGCACGAGTTGAATGTCACGCAATCCCCCGCGAGAACGCTTGATGTTCGGTTGCAATAGGAACACGGTTTCGCCATATTTGCGGCGTTCTTCGAAGCGAGCTTGTTCGACGGCGCGGATCATTTTTCCGCTGCGACGTTTGGCGCCCTGTCGCAAGTTTCGCATTAACTGGCCGAAGAGATCCACACTGCCAGCGATCACCCGACTTTCCACCAGTGAGGTATAGACGGTCGCATCGGTCCACGCCAACTTCAGAGCTTGCTGCGGTGTGCGGAGCGAGAATCCTAACTGACAACCGGCATCAACGATCCACTGACTGAGTTTGCGAGCAAGCGGTATCGCGTGCTGCGAATAAGCCTGCGAATGGAGCAACATCAAATCGACGTCGGAAAACGGTGCCACATCTCGTCTGCCATAACCACCGTGCGCAACCAAAGTAACGTGCTTGTCGAGTTTATCGACCGACAATTCCGCTAAGGCTGTTTGCAGCAACTCGAGTACAAGGCTGTCGATCAAATCGGATAGCCGCACACAGACTTGCAGACCCGATACGCCGCTGTCATGCAGCGCGCGCAGCCGCTGACGGCCGTCTTGTAAACGTGCGCGACATTCGATCACTGCCTGTGGCAGGCCGCCTGCTACTGGCATTGGCTCCCCTGTTAGATGGCTTCTTCGCCCGATTCACCTGTTCGGATGCGGATGGCGTCAGCGAGATCGGTCACAAAAATCTTGCCGTCGCCAATCTGTCCGGTCTGTGCGGTATTCAAAATCGTATCAATCACTGTCTGTAGGTTCGCGTCGGTACAGACTACTTCGATTTTGACTTTGGGAACAAAGTCGACTGCGTACTCTGTGCCGCGGTAGATTTCAGTATGGCCTTTTTGTCGGCCAAATCCACGAACTTCACTGACCGTCATTCCATGAATGCCTTGCTCGGTCAGCGCATTTTTAACGTCTTCGAGTTTGAAGTGACGTACGATTGCTTCGATTTTCTTCATCCACCAAGTCTCCGAAAAGGCATTTCTGCGATTCTTGCACAGAACGAGTAGTTTATCCTCTTCTGCCCTGCTCAGGAATCGGGAATCCATTCCGAATTTCAACTTTGCGGGACGGACGCGCTGGCTGGATTGGGCCGAACCCAAGGTTGATCAGGCAATCCAGCAATCGCATTTTGCTGACGAGCTACAACAAACAGCCAATCGCTCAGTCGATTGAGGTAAATGATAATTCGCCCGCAATCAGCAATTCCCGATTGTTGCGACAGGTGCACGACGTCGCGTTCGGCTCGGCGGCAGACTGTCCTTGCCCAGTGAAGCGCAGCGGACGCGGGGCATCCTCCAGGCAGCACAAAATTCTTCAGGGGAGGAAGCGTTTCTTCCATCTCGTCGATTGAACGTTCCAAATCACCCGTGCGAGCCTCCGGCAGTAGACACATGCCCTGAGCAACAGGATCCGGCGTCGCCAATTCTGCGCCAATCGAAAACAGATCGCTTTGGATTTGGGTGATAGTTTGAGCGAGGTGCTGTGAGTCGGGCGACAGCGCTTGAATAGCCATTCCCAAAATGGCATTGAGTTCATCGACGCTACCGTAGGCCGCAATGCGCGGACTGTCCTTGAAAACTCGCGGACCAGCAAACAAGCCGGTAGTGCCGGAATCGCCGGTCTTGGTATAAATCTTCATTGGCGGATATCTTTTCGAAGACGCAGGTAACCGAGTATCGTCAGCGTATGTTATGCCATGGGTCAAGATTCTGAAGCGGAAGTGTCGCATTATGCAAGCACAAAAAATAGTAGAGGCTGCTGGGATGCTGCTCTTCGCTATCGAGCCGCCAACAAAATTTCTGTTGATGCGCCACCGCAATCGATGGGATCTGCCCAAGGGGCACGCAGAAGCAGGAGAGGACATATTAACCACGGCGCTGCGCGAGACTCAAGAAGAGACGGGCCTGCCGGCAAACTCCATCTGCGTCGATGCGGAATTCCGATTCGAATTGCAGTACCTTGTCAGCTATCCTAATCGAGGCGAGTGTCTGAAGCGAGTCACCTACTTCATCGGTTATTTGTCGGCGGTAAAACCGATCGTGCCTACAGAGCACGAAAGCTATCAGTGGTGGACTTGGCCGCCGTCACAAAGTCTGCAGCGACAAACGATCGATCCGCTGTTGCAAGCCGCTCGTGCGCACTTTGAAAAGTATCCGCAGCGGCTTATTTGTTTGCCCACACACTACCGGCATATTGACTGACCAACCGTGCGCGAGTCTCCGTGGCACGCGATGGCTCACCCGCTTTGGGCCATAATTGAACAAGTTGATAGAGAGCTTCGGCGTGCGATTCTGCATCCGTGAAGAACATCCAATCGGTGCGGAGGTAAGCCAACAACGCCAGCGATGGTTTCTCGAGGGCAATGTAGCACGCCCCTTGAGCGTTGTAGATGCGCGCGAAAAGTTCTTGATCCGTCGAATCGTACTTGACAACCATCTGCTTCAGTTGATCGAGCGCCTGTTGCGGCTTGCCATCACGGGCGTCGCAGACTGCCGAACCCACTTCGGCGAGACTCTTGAGTCGTGCCACCGCTGCGTTTGCAGCCGTTAAACCTGACAGTTGCTGAAAACGGGTGCGGGCTTCCGTGGTTTTCCCTTGCCCCAATTCAAGTTGAGCCAGGCGATAGACGGCCAGCGCTTTGGTTTCGGCGTTGGGCGAACTCATCAGTACCCCATAGTATCTGGCCGCTTCGTCGGGTTTGCCCAGTCCGACCGCCAAATCGCCTAGCAACGCACTCAAGTCGAACATATGGTGCGAGTTTTTGTTTTTCCCAGCCAAGGCAAGCAAACCATCCTTGGCCTTCGTCTTGTCGCCGCCCGTTCCCGTTAATCCCAGTTTCCCCTCGCTGTAGAAGCGATAGAACTCGATGTCTTGAACGATTAAAGGGTTTTTGATGGTGGTCGTGTCAATTTTCTTTAACTCATCGAGCACCTGCGTATACTGTTCTTGGGCAAACATTTCACGGGCACGATCCAAGCCACTGGGCTCGTCGTCAAAAACGACTTTCCGAATTTCGGCGACCGGCAGTTTTTGGTTGGTGCCGCGCACTTCGATGGTGATGACATCGCGAGTGATTTCTATCAGTTTACCGGATGCGACGGCGCCTTGAATGGGATAAACCTTGTCCTGAGCTTGAAGCGCAGCGGTCAGAAACAGGCACGAGGCGATGGTCAGGCAAGACTTCCAATAACGTTGCAGAGTGGTTTTCATAGGTTTTTGATCGATGGTGGATGACGTTGAATGGTTTACTGTGGGCTTGTAGCCGGGCGACCAAGTCCGACTGCTGGTTGACCAAGTGCTTTTTGAATTAGTTTCAGCAGCGCATCGAACTTGGTGGTCATTTCGGGCCCACCCAGGCCTGGATACAGTCGGGCGGTGGATTGTATGTCTTTCGCGGCTTGCTCAAATAACTTGGTCTTGTCTTGCGGCTGGCTTCCGAGAGCGAACTTGTAGCGGCTATGAGCAACTTGATAGCGAGCTTCGTAAAACAAATCCGCATTGTTTGGGTTTTTGCCCGCCACGTTGGCGATTTTGCTAAACCCCCAAATCAAATTGGCTCCGTTCTTGCCGGGCTTGGCGCCTTCGATTGCCGTCTTGTGATGCTTGAAATCTTTGGCATCGCCCCATGCCTGATAGGTTTTGGCAGCCTCGATCTGCGCGTGCAATGTGTTGCTCGATTCGATCAGCGAGCCGATGGTTGCAACCGCTTCGTCAAATTTGCCGAGTCCTCGTTGCGACCTGGCGTACATCAAATTGACTTGTGCATCGATGCCTTTGGGCTGCATCCACTCAGCATCGGCTCGGCCTTTAGCAAGCATCTTGACCAGAATTGCGGATGCTTCGGTGAAGGCACTTTGGGCTCCGGCATCGTTTTTTAATTCGTCAGCCACACTCAGCAATGTATCGGCGGCCCAGTAGTTTGTACCAAATGCTGTCGCGCTCTTTCCCGCTTCGGAAGTAACTTTGATCAGAGCTTCAGAGAGCTTCTTGCGTTTGCCCACGTCCTTGGTAGATGTAACCGCCTCTTTTAGGTCCCGCGCAAGCTGCACAAAGATGCCGCCAAGCAATTGCGGTCCCGTGGCATCCTTCTCAGAGGCTTTCTCGAGCAAGCCGATAAGCTCAGACAACTTTTGAGACACGCTGTTGGCATCGACCGCGTCACTTTTCAGCTTGCCAACCTCAACCTGCAAGGCGGTGCTGTAAGTGTCCATCATGGCTCGAGTGCTAAGGCTGTCAGGCTTTTCTTTGAGCATGTTCAGCGGAGCGAGCTCATCGAACAATTTGGCGGCTTCAGCGGCTTGATCGTCCGCCAAGTACAGTTTCGCCAAGTAGTTGATCGACTCGATTTCAGGACCGCCGATGGCTTCTTTCTTGAGCCCACTCACCGCTTTAGCCAACGAGTTTGTGGCCAACTTGCGAGCCGCTTGCAGTTCAGGCGTCTCGCCTTGGCTTGCGCGTTTGGCTTCAACATAGCGACTATAGAATTGAAGCGCGGCTTCGCGATGTGTGTTGGCACCGGCGGCGGTAGTTGTGGGAACCAGATGCAAGTACGCTTCCGCTTTGCTCCACTCTTTGTTAATCAGCGAGAACTGGACGAGTGCAGCGGCGGCGGTGGCGGATTCTTCGGCGTCAGGCCAAGTAGCCAACAAGAATTCGGCAAATGGTCCCAATAGATCGATCAGTTGTGCGCGGAGGGTTTGGTCCTCCGTTTTGAATAGTTCGCCGTAAGCCGCCAAGGCAATCGTGCCGGCGCGCAGCCCGTTTTCAGTACCGGGATTCGACATGGCCAGGAATTCCCCCAGCGCAATCGCTTCCCAGGGCTGTTGTTGCTTGAGCAAACAGAACGCAAGCTTCTGACGAGCCTCGAAGAGCTGATTGCGTTCGTCTTTCTTCGAGAACAATCGCAAGCTGGTCTGTAGATACTGGGTAGCCTGTTCGAAATTCACACTCGCACTCTCCTTCGCGTCGACGAGTTGCTGCTGCTTGGCTTTCTTGTCTTCCTCAGTGATGGTGGGGTCAGCGATTCGCTCCTCAAGCCCGCTCACCTCAAGCAAACTGGTTTCGCCGCGTTGGACGCGTTCGGTAGCCGTTTCGAGCGCCTCGGCAAAGGTCTTGACCTTCGGTACATCGGCAGCTTTTGCGGCCACAGGTTCCGCCCCTAGCTCCGCTAAGAGCTTGCGCGCTTCGTCCTGGTGCGAGCCAGAGATTCGCATCATCCCGCGCAATTGTTCACGCGTGTCGCGAATTAATTTCGAGGCGTTGCGATCATCTTTGTCCTTCTTTTCAAGTTCCTTAATCCAAACGAGTCGAACTTTGTAGCGCTCAAGTTTCAAAGTCATCACTTCCGCAGCCTTGCGCTCATCGGGCCGTAATTGTGATTCCCATCGCTCTGCTCGATCGTCCGCAATTTGGAATTTACCCTGTGACGCGAATAACTTCATCAATTCAGTAACCGCTTGCGTTTGCAACATGCGCAGGGAATCAACCCCCTCTTGATCGGCGATCCGTTGATAGCCATCGATCGCGTCGTCGATTTTGCCTAGCGCCTCCTGCACTCCGCTGCGATAAAACAACGCATAGTTGCGGATGCCGACGATTTCCTTCTCCTTCAGGTACAAATCGTTGTACATTGTCAGCGAAGTTTCGAGGTCTTTCTGCCAGTCGGGGCTCGTTTTCGCACGACTTCGGCCTCGGTTTTCGATGGCGGCCGCAGCCAATAATTGCGATCGACGAACTTCGCCACGCAATTGCTCACGGTACGCGACCTTGTTGGCATCATTGGCATCGGTCCTCGCGCCCTTGATCTGCTCGAGTATCCCAGCCAGTTCTTTGACCGTCTCCTGAAACAAGTCGTGCGCTTCCGCGAAGTACTTGATCGCATCTGGAATATCTTGTTTCGAATCACCAGCTTTTAACTTGGCTTCTTCGGCTCTGGTAAGCAATAGATTACCCAGCGACAACTGGGCTTCACCGCGTCGCGGATGCTGCGGACGATTTTTCAAAAACGCTCGGATGGCTGACTCTGCCTGATCGAGCTTTACAGGACGCTGCGCATTTTGCGCCGTCATTTGGGTAGCCGCGCTGTAGAGTAGTATGCCGCGCTCCAGCGAAATCACCGCTTTGAAATCATCGCTGACGTTGGGTTCGTCTTCCAAGTCGCTCAGGTAGACCAAGGCTAAATCGAACAGCCGCTCGTTGCGGAGCTTTTCAAGAAAAAGCTTGTACGGTTCTTCGGCAACCAAATTCGAAGTGCAGAAATTCGAGTTGCAAAATCCAAGCACCAATACCAAGCAGGCAAGAAAATGCCAGCCTCTCATCGCGGTGTGCGATGGCGGCGCACTTGCTCGAAAAGGATCTAAATTCATCATAGGAGCGTTTTTCTGAGGCATTGGCCAAGCGGATCAAAAGGGGCCGAATGGGAATTTTGAAATGTACGGTCTGCTTACCACCAATCTAGCATTTGCAAATCGCAAACGTAGGCCCGGTTCAATTCCAAATTCGTGCTGGTCCTGGTCGTTGGGCCAATTTCGCGACTCTGTGAATGCGGAACAGGCTCGGATGGCTGAGTCCGTTGGCCAATAAAAATTGCCGAAAAGTACCGAAAAGTTGCTGACGAGTTGTGGGCAATACTGTTTAGCCTAGCTCATCAATCGTTAAACCTCAACCAGAAAATCGCTTCCGTACTTCGGAACGCACCCGCGCATGTCCGCCGCACCCGCCGTTCCTCGGATCGCGGACGTCTCGTCCGCTGAACCCCGCCCATTGTGTTTCAACTGCCGAGTTCCGCTGGAGCGATTCAATTCACGCGGTGCCGCAATGCGGGCAGACGCCTCATTTGACAGTCGCGTGCTAGCAATTCGAAAATGATCTGGGCTGGCGCAGCTTCGTTTGCTAAAAGAAATTTAACCACACAACCGTACCCCGCCAATGGAAAATATGATGACCACGACTTCAACCAGCTCGCACATTTCCGTCGGTGCGCCGACAGTTCTCACGCGATCCCACTGTCACAGCCAGATAATCATCCCAGCTCGGCTCGCATCGACGCGGTTGCCGGAAAAACTGCTCCTGCGTGAAACTGGCAAAACCGTATTGCAACACACCTTCGAGTCTGCGTCACTGGCCAAGCGTCCTGACGGGATTGTGATCGCAGTTGACTGCGAAAAACTTGATAAGACAGTCAAGAGTTTCGGCGGTCGCAGCGTGCTGACCGACCCCAGCCTCCAGAGTGGCACCGATCGAGTTGCCGCCGTCGCCAAGCAAATGCCTGAAGTCGATCTGTTCATCAATGTCCAAGGCGATGAACCCGAAATCACCGCCGAAGCGATCGATGAAGTCACGCGTTTACTCGAATCCAATCCCCAAGCTGATGTGGCGACGCTCGCCGCACCGATTCGCGACCGCATGCGTCTTGAAGATCCAGCTTGTGTGAAAGTTGTCCGCGATCACCACGGTCGCGCACTCTATTTCAGTCGTAGCCCAATTCCTCATGCCCGCAGTTGGGACGAGTCGCTGCTCAGCAGCAATCCGCCTGCGTTCCTACAGCACATCGGCATCTACGCCTATCGTCGCCAGTTCCTACTAAAGCTCGCGCAATTGCCGAGCAGTCCACTCGAACAGCTCGAAAAGCTCGAACAACTGCGTTTCCTTCAAGCGGGCAGTGAGATCGTATTGGGCGTTATCGAACATGCTCCCAAAGGCATCGACACTTGGAACGACTATCGCGAGTTCGTCAAGCGTCAAAGCTGCGCCGCAGCGTAATTTCTGTTCCGTAGCTATTTCGGCTGCTTTGCGGAGGTGATCATCTTGTTGGGTCGACTACCCTTATTGAGAATCGCCTGCTTCGTTTGCACTGGCATAGGCCAGTGCCACACGGAGTCTCGTCATTCGACAGTGCCACGCCCTCCGGAATCTGCCCCACTTGGACACCATTGACGTTGTTCTTGAGTTTTAGCTTCAGAATGCTGTGTGCATCAAGTTTTACGGTGGCGATTGGGAACCAAGGCAATCCATCACTGTGGACGTATCCCGTATTGCCACCAGCTACTACTTTCTGCGGTCAAAAAACGAGAATTTGGGATTGTCAACTAGAATTTTTTAGCGATTAGCCACGTTTCGCAATTCTCGTTCGCATCTGAACCGTAATGGCTTGCAACTCTTCCAACGACTTACGTAGCAAATCCGATGTCTCGAATGGCGATTCCTCAAGTATCTCTTGCAGGGTTTGAATCAACTTAATCTCGCCCTCGATCTTGCCCTCGATCTTGCCTTCGCGGAAGGATGCGTTTAACGCCCATTGTTGATCTCGAATTGCTTTTTCGCGGGCGTCGTACATGGTTTTGTCCTCCGTTATCTCAGCGATCCGAACGATCGTTTGCGTTGCTAACTGAATGGCTGGTTGTGGAAACAGTCGCAAGAGTTCTTCCGATTCGTACTCATGCGCGTGCAACAACCAATATAGCCATTGTTGCAGAAGGCTCGCGTTAGCCAAATCGCTTGCCTGTAGATTATACCTGCCAAGCTCAAGTGTGTGAATCTCCAGGGTGCCAGCAAGTGTTCGACTACTCTCGGAATCCGTTAGTCGAAACGCGTGGTGCACCTTCGTGGAATCTGGCCAAACAATACCGTCGATCAAGCAGATCGAATAAACCGGTTTCAAGCTCGAGTAGTCTTGGCCCGCGCTGAGCTGCCCCGCATAGACCTCGCAACCGTAAAATACAATGCGTTGAACCAAGCCTGTGAAAATGGACAGTTGCATTTCGATAGAGTAAATCGCTCCTACTTGGTCCGTTGCTTTGATGTCCAGGATCGATAGCTTATCGTCGTGAAAGTCCTGGAGGTTAAACGGATTCTCGATCGTTAGGTCCACGATGGGTGACCGAAGACTCAGAATTGCATTGAGCAGGCTGATCAACGCCAATTTGTTTGCCGGCGAACCAAAGATCTTTTTGTATGCAAAATCGTTAATCGGCCGAATACCGATGGGCATGTGGGCTTTCTCCTAAGCAGTCCGCATGAGAATGGCAGTACCAACCAAGCTACCACATTCGTGGCCCAAGAACACTTTTTAAGCACCGTCCGCCGTAAGTTGTTGATTTGCCAAGTAGTCAGTTGACGGAATTTGGATCGAAAAATTCTTCAAATCAATCTTGCCAAGTCAACCAAAACGGCTCCTGACCCTTTTCCTTTGTCAATATGGGGGAGAACATCCATCCGACATGAAGGTTACTTCCAGCAGGTTCGACTCAGTTTTTCTATTGCAAGTAATTATCTTCCTTGAGCAGGTATTGGTGGAACGGGACCTCACTTTGTTTTGTCTGCGGTGTCATAAGAGCTTGGTAAACGTGGTATTCGATTTTTTCATCAATGCTCTTGGTGGAACCGTCTAACATAGCCGCGACAACGGTACCCGGATGATTGGAGGATGGTCTTGCGTATTCAAAATCTCCGACTCTCGTATTGAGTTTGTCTCCATTTATTTTGTTTGGAACTTTCACTTGTCCGGCAGGCGTGGTAGTACGAGTTGTCTTTGTCGGATCATCCAAGCGATAAAGCCAGACCATACCGAGACGGACTCTCGTTGAATCGTCAAAAACACCACCCGACGCGACACTACCCGATACGTAAGTCCACGCGTCAGCTTGCATACTCTCTGAAAACACTAAGGTCTGGCTCAAGCCGTCACGAACGGTCGCTGCTTTTAC
>JANLQO010000215.1:0-5636 GCA_031367855.1 Planctomycetia bacterium
GCGATACTTGCCAAGTTAAAAAGTGGCCAGGCTTTAGACCACTTTGAATCCATTCGCATTCACAAAAATGGGCAGCGGATAGTACTTTCCTTAACGTCTTCGCCAATTCGCGACATGGATGGTCGCGTGATTGGCGCATCGAAAATTGCTCGAGATATTACCGAGCGAAAAAAGACAGAATTACGCATCCAGGAGAGTCTCAAAGAACTGGAACGCAAGAATAAGGAGCTCGACGAATTCACCTATGTCTCCAGCCATGATCTTCAAGAACCTATTCGTAAACTGGTGTCCTTCAGCAAATTGCTCAAACAAGATCTCGGTGCGGACCTCAATGAGCAGGCAGAACGCGACCTTGGTTTCATTGTAGATGCCGCAACGCGGATGCGCTGCTTAATCCAGGATTTGCTAGCCTTGTCTCGCGCTGGACGCGCCGCGATGAAACACGAACCCGTTTCACTGACCGACTGTGTGCGCAAGGCAACCGAGGCCTTGGAAATGCGCATGCAAGAAACGAAAGCAAAAATCTTTTGCAATGATCTCCCTTCGATTACCGGAGACGCCACCCTGCTAACTCAGTTGTTTCAGAATTTGATTGGAAATGCCATCAAATTCCAGACCAACGATCGGCGTCCCGAGATCCATATATCAGTCGAGCCGAAGGACGCCATGTGGTATCTGGCAGTGAAAGATAATGGTATTGGGATTCAACAAGAGTATCTAGAAAGAATCTTCGCACCCTTTCAACGATTGCACAATCGTCGCGAATATGAGGGGACGGGGATTGGGTTATCAATATGCCGCAAGAGCGTCGAACGCCACGGCGGGGAGATCTGGGCCGAGTCGCAGCTCGGTGAAGGAACTACATTTCATTTTACGCTTCCAATTTCAGAGGAGATGCAGCTATGCCATACCGAACAAAAAATGCTGACCGAAGAATTGTCATTCTCCTAGCGGAAGATGATCCAGGAGATCAGGAACTAACGCGCCGCGCCTTAACGCAAGAATCCTTCCACGTCGATTTACGAATCGTGGAGGACGGCGAAGAAGCATTAGACTACCTGCTTCGCCGAGGTGCTTTTGCAGATCCACAGAAATCGCCGCGACCCGACCTGATGTTACTCGACCTGAATATGCCCCGTGTAAATGGCCGCGAGGTTCTTCGCGAGATGAAAAAGCATGAGGATATTGCACGGGTGCCGGTCATTGTGTTGACCACTTCGGAACAGGAAGCTGACATTTTGCGGAGTTATGACCTGGGCTGCAGCTCCTACATTCAGAAACCTGTCGACATCGATCAATTCGTCCTCGCCGTGCAACAACTGGGCGCCTATTGGTTCCGAGTAGTGACACTACCGTCTTGTGTAGGGAGTATTTAGAATGAATAGCAGCAATAGTTCCACCCACTGTCTGCCAACAACTTTGCAGGTGTCGGGACCAGAACTACGAATCCTTCCGACATGCAAGGCGTGCGCCACCCCTTCGCTGGCAACTCCGTTCGACATACGCATGCTAGTTATTGAGGATGATGCGGGCGACGCTCACTTAGTGGAGCGCGCTTTAAAATCATGCAACGATTGTTTTGACGTGTGCCATGCAGAGACGCTTGTCGACGCTCTGGAATTGATTCAGAACGATGCCTTTGACTTGGTTCTACTCGACTTGTCTCTGCCGGATAGTTTTGGCTTGGAAGGGATTGAACGGCTTTCCGAGCATTGCCCTCAAACACCGATTGTAGTGTTAACCGGATTGAATGACAGCAAGTTGGCACTCGATGCTCTCGAGCGTGGTGCCCAAGATTACCTTGTCAAGGGCGAGTGGAGCGAGGAGAGTCTAAAACGCACGGTGCGTTATGCCATTCAACGCCACGAGGTGCAGACTGAGAATCAGCGATTGTTGGCACGTATCCAGCGGCAGTCAAGAGATGATGCTTTAACCGGCGTTCTCAATCGACATTCTTTCACCACGGAACTGGAACGGGAATGGGCACGATCGACACGCAATCATTCACCCCTGTCCTGCGTCATGATCGACGTGGATCTGTTTAAGAGCATTAACGATGCCTACGGTCACGCAACTGGCGATGAGGTGCTGAGGGTCATCGGCCAGCGCATTCAGGCGGAGTGTCGTGAATGTGACTTGGTGGGGCGTTATGGAGGGGAGGAGTTTTGCGTAGTACTTCCTGATATTGCCGAACGCGGTGCTGTTGTTTGGGCCGAACGCGTACGCCAGAGCATTGCGGATCACAAAATCATCGTAGGCGATAAGTGCTTGTCGGTGACGGCCAGCTTCGGTTTGGCGCAACGTCAACCCAGTACTACTCAACCCTTACAATGCGTCGACTTGGCCGACCAGTCCCTGTTGATGGCCAAACGCTCCGGTAGGAATCGAGTTCTCAGCGCATACCAGATTCAAGGCCGCATAGCCGCGTCAATGGCTGGACACCTAAACGATCTTAGCGCCATTCAAGCCCATTCGATCATGGCCACTATAACCCATCCGCTCGGCTTAACAGCGAGTCTTTCGGAGGCCGCCTACTTCTTTGAGCGCACGGCTCTGGCGACTGCTGCGGTCGTCGACTCCCAGGGGATGCTCAAGGGAATTATCAGTGAGGATAGTCTTATCCGGGAATTGTCTTCAACACTTGGCTGGAATACTTCCGTCGAGCAAATAATGAATAGGCATCCAAACTACCTGCCCCTTGAGGCTTCAGCCAGCGACGTCTTGGAAATGCTTCAACGCAATTCTATGCGTGAGGTGTATCTGGTCAGTCGAGGAGCGGTGGTAGGCTATGTCAGCCGCGTGCATCTGGTGAGCTATCTCCACCGCCTAGAATCCGCCAAGCCCCATTGAAGGGAATAAGACAATCTGAGGCGATTCGATTCCAATTTCCTCTTTTCAACCCTTCCAGCCGGCCCTTGCGACGGATGCCTGAAGTTGGGTGGCACGCTCTGAGGCACGAAGGGCGTGCTGAAGTGCCAACCAACATTGCCACTGCGCAAGCGCTGCCACGCCATCGCTTCGCTCTGAGCGTGTCAACCGAAGTTAAATAGTGCGAAAGCACGAGTCACTACTGGCGAATGCTAACGCGAATTGTCTTGCTCGATCATTTGCATTAACGCCATCGAGGCCCAACCCGTGGCGGCTGCGGATATCCATTGGTCGTGCTCAAACGGAAAGCCGCTTTCGAAGTACGGTTGAAATGCAAATGATCGACTCTTGACGTGCCAGGCACCGTCGTCATGACTGGTGTCCAATAAGAACTGGACGCCTTTACGATATCGAGCGTCAGTGACTGCGAGTCCGCCGGCTTGATGCAGCGCTAAAAGAGTCAGACCCGTCGCATAAGCGTCCGGTTCCAATGCGGGTAATTGCGACCAGCCACCGTTACTATTTTGATCTTGCAAAAGCGCATTCGTTGCGGCGGAGATTTCATTTGGGTCCGCGTTGCCCCAGTGTAAGCCCAGCAAACGAAATGACCTTTCTGCATTGGCGGAGGCTTTTGCATTGATCAGCCAACGCGTCGCGTTCTGCACTCGCTGCTGGCTGATCGTTTCTTGCCCTGGCGGAGCAAAACGCTGTAGACCGCGCATGGCAACGGCGGTGGCGGTCACCGGAGAATATTCGGTTGGTGGACGATGCGCGTCACTAACCCATGATCCGTTTGCAAGCTGCAAGCCTGCTAGCTCAAAATAAGCTGCATCGGTAATTTCATCGGGAGTGTAGTTCGCTTCCGATAGTCCCCACAGCAAGTAACCGATGCGATGAGTGGTGCCGCCCACTTTGATACGCTGCAACCAAGCCACGCGTTTGAGTCCCAGATCGACGGCGGTGAGCTTGACCTGCTGTCGTTCCAATTGGTCATCCACCGTCAAGCCCTTCTTACTTGCCAAATTTACCGCTAACGAGGCGGTGGATTGTTGATGACAGGCAACACATCCTGATTTGGCATAGAATTGTGGTCCACAAGACTGCAGCAAACGAATACTTTTCTGTACTAAATGACGAATCTTGTTGAGGTCCGGCTCAAGTGCACTCTGGTCTTCTTGCGCTAGAACAGCGGGCTGGAGCAGCGTGGGTTCGGCAGCCTTTGATCCGCCTGGCTTAGCGTTGGCGGCCGATTGCAGTAGGCGCAAGACCTCTGTCGAACCGCGCTGTGTCGCCAGACTGAGCGAGGTTTCGCCGCGAGCATCCTTGGCGGTTGGGTCGGCTCCACGCTCGAGCAGTAGCGAAACGTTTTCTGTATCAAGGCAATCGGAATAAGCTGCTGCCAAGAGTGGCGACTCTGGAACGTAATTGGTAGCTACACGAGTCAACGGGTCTGCCCCCGCGGCAAGCAGTAGTTTGGTCAGCGCTGAATTCCCGTGGGTGGCTGCAAAGATCAGGGCAGTATCCAGTGAGCGTTGATTGCTGGCGGCTCCGCGTTCGAGCAGCAATTGCGCTGTCTTAACATCGCCCGCCCAAGCGGCCTGCATCAATGGCGTTCCGGGTGATAATTGTTCAGCATTACCTCCATTGACCGTCCCGCCTGCGTCGAGCAGTCGCCGCACGAGGTCGCTGTCGCCTGTGCGAGCAGCAAGTACGACCGCTGTCCAACCTCGTTTGTCTGCGTACTGGATATCTGCCCCCTGATTGAGCAAAGCTTCCACGACGGGCGAGTTGCCCGCATAAGCAGAAGCCAGTAGGAACGCATTGCGACCGAGCTTGGATTGTTTGTGGACGTCTGCCCCCTTGTCGATCAGCATTCGGACTTTGCGAACATCCGCGACTGCAAACATGAGCGCTGTCATACCCTCGTTGTCGCGCGCGTTAACGTCCGCTCCAAGAGTCAACAATCGTTCAACACTCTCTGCGCGAGCATACAAGGCGGCGTGCATGAGCGGCGTGGCACCAAATTCGTTTCTTGCCTCGATCAGTCCTTCATCGCGAAGTATCTCGCTCACGGCTTTGAAGTCGTCATTGCGAATGACAGTGAAGAGGGCCTGCGCTCGTGCGTCCAGTGCTAGGTTTCGCCTTGTCGCGTCGACAGTCAATCCCACTGGCCATTCGGCACCTGCATTGATCCAAGCCGTAAGGATTTCAATTTCGGACTTCGAAAGCAGGCCAGTGGGAGGCATCAGGATTCCCAACTCGCGTTCGTGGAGCCGTCGCACCAAGAGACTCTTATCCGCCGCGCCGGGCTCGAGAACTCCCGACTCAATCATCGCCTCGCGCGAGTCTAACCGCAGATCCGCCATGTTGAGCCGTTCGTTGTGGCAATCGACACACCTATCCTGAAGTATGGGCAAGACCAATCGCTGAAAGTCAATCGACTTGGCTTTTGTTGGGTCATCTTGCGCGGAGATCGTCGCGGAGATCAAGAGAACGATGATCCCAAAATGGCGAAGCACTGGCTGAGGTCGCATAACAGGCTGTTCCTAGATTTATTAGTTCATGGCGAGATTATACATCATCTTTCAGCCGGAACGTTAGAGAGCGTCCCGCTTAGGAATCAAATGAAACCACGGATTTAAAGGTGTTTTATCAGCCGGAAGGCGTTAGCCTCAGGTTCTATCCATGCACGTTGTCGATCCAGATCGAGTGATACGCCTTCGTCGTCGGCGCGAGCGCGTCCACGATGCGATGGCAGTCCTTCATCA
>JANLQO010000279.1:0-13615 GCA_031367855.1 Planctomycetia bacterium
GAGTCGAAGATTCCTAGCTCTTAAAGCACCAGGACAATAAAAACGTCCCACCGAACCCCCCAATTGCGTAGGGTAGGTAATCAGTCAGCTGCTCCGGCGGGATAGAGTTTGCAACCAATGGTGGCCGCTTCGCCCGCCAAGCAGCCGCTTGATTACCTACCCTACGCAATTGGTGGGTTCGGTGGGACGTTTTTATTGTCCTGGTGCTTTAAGAGCTAGGAATCTTCGACTCGTGGGCAATCGAAAAGACCCAGCGTTTCCGCTGGGTCTTTTATTTCCTATTTCAGGTCAAACGACTAAAGAGTGAAGTCGTCTTCCTTGAGCAAGTACTGAGGATTGGGAACATCGCTCTGCTTGGTTTGAGGAGTCATTAAAGCTTGATAGACCGTGTACTCTACTTCTTCTGCAATAGCCTTGGTGGAACCGTCGAGCATGCCCACGATCACCACTCCGGTGTGATTCGAGGATGGACGGGCGACTTCGAAACTTCCGACAGTGGCGGTGAGCTTCTCGCCATTAATCTTGTTCTTAGTCACCAGTTGTGCAGGTGTTACCGTGCGCGGTGGAACAACGGTTGGCGTTGCCATTCGGTAGAGCCAAACGATGCCAACGTTTGCACGTGTAGAGTCGTCACTTGTGTTGAAATACTGCCAAGAGTTAGTCTGGAGGTTTTCTGAAAACGCTATGGTAAGCGAAGAACCGTCCCGCATCCCATCGTTGTTTACTTTGTCAGCATTGAATCCCATCGAACCGGGTAACTTGTTCGTAAATACTCCGTTGGCCTGCCGCGTTGATCGCTTGATGTTTGCACTGAATTCTGCAGGGCTTCCGGGGCTTGGGATGTACCCAAGGTCTGTCAGCATTCCGCTGTTCACTTGTGAATCGGATACATAGAATCCACAATTGACAGCGTAACTGTTATTGGCAGTGCTATCTGTCGTAATGTCGCTTGGGCATCTCAAGAGCGCGATATTGGGATAGAAGTTTGCAACGTTGGACGAGGATGTCCAATTTGCTTGTTCAGTAGGGTCATCCCACAGGTCGCGCAACGCTTGGTTTTCAATATAAGGTAGCAACGCAACCACCCAAGTTCCTACTTTGTAGGTAGATCCTGAAACTCCGAATTGTGATTGATAGGCAGGGTACTGCTTCTTGTTGGTCTCGAAGTTAACCGTTGCCAAGGCCAGATTCTTGACGTTATTGATACATTGCGTGCGTCGCGCGGCTTCACGCGCGGCTTGCACTGCGGGCAATAAAAGCCCCACTAGGATACCGATGATGGCAATCACCACCAGCAACTCAACCAGCGTAAAACCGAAGCGATTTGATCGACGCATGCTATTTCCCCTTGCATTTCCGAGAAGAGACTAGAGTCAGTGCAGAAAAGAACCTTCTCCCCAGGGTTCATTGTGGCAGATTGGCCGCCCGGAGTCCAGCGTTATGATCGGGTTTTCCGCGACGACCAGCTAAAATCTGGGATCCACAGCCCGCAAAAAGGGGAGGCAAGGTGTCGATTTCAGCCCACAACGTGACTGGGATGACGTAGGGTTTCAGTGAACAATCTTCGTTCGCCGCGAATTGCGATGGGCAATCCGTCGGCACTTTCGCGTGAGTTTTTGGGGTAATTAACATGTCGCGTTTCGTACGTCCATCCTTGGGCTGGACGGTTTGGTGTTTCGTTTACTGTGTTCCTGTACTGGTTATTGCGGACCAGCCCCTCGCTTTTCCCTGGGGACATTCCTCTGCGCACGGAACCAGTTCCCGACCAGCCGCCTCTGCGCCCTATCAGATTTTGCACGCTGCCCGCGGGAGGCAACAGCCGCAAGTCACTTTGCAAACTATGAGTCCGAAAGTGGGTTATGCCTACGGCTGGTTTGGTAGCAATTCAACTCCACAGTTCACTAGACACCTTGGATTTCATCAGAATTTTACGCAGTGGAAGCTCACTCCCTAACTGATTGAACTGATGGTGGTTATTACGGTGTTTCGTCTTATCAGCCGGCAGGCGTTAGCCTCCGATTGTGGATGTAACCGGAGGCTAACACCTTCCGGCTGATAATTCACCTGCAAATCAACGATTTGAATTTCACTGCTAGGCGCGACGTTCTCTAACGCACACCGGCTGATCTCTGTTTACCAATTTTCAACAGGACTAGAGTGGCCGGCAGGTGGAGCTTTTCAATAGCGACCGCTTTTCAAGCGGACTGTTGCATACCAAACATAGCCACAGCAAAACTCAGTCCACCCAAAAGCAGGCCAAGGCCCCCAGATATGCCCCACACAACGCCGGGATGCACACTTAACTTAAACAATTTCATTGTCTGTTTTTGACACATGAATTGCATGAAGTAAAGACTCGCGAGCATAAACAAGCACGCACCGATGGCTTTAGGAATCTCGAGAGTCCAGTCGTTCGTGTACATAAATTGGATAGCAATTTGAGATCCACGATCGAAAAATGCCCAGCTCAATCCAATTACGCATAGCCACCAACCCCATTTCGTCCTCTTGATGAGGCCAATGCCGGAAATCAAATCGAACGTCCCAAATACGAACAAGATTCCTGCAAACAAGGCTCCGAGCGCGGCCATGGGCAAAACGTTGGCGACCGCCCCAACAATGCTGGTCAACGCGAGAACGACCACGCCCAAGCCAATGCACAGCGTGGCACCAATGAAGTTCAAGACCGCCAAGAACGTGATGTTCCCATTGGCCGTTTTGGCGACCGTGTTTACGTGTGCGTCAGCGCCCACGAATTTTCGCAACACTGCTGCTTCGTTCGACGCCCGCGCGGTGGGAGGACTGTAGGGATTCGTGGCAGTGCGCGCAAAGTCGGCTGCGGTTAGCTGATCAAAAAAACTGCTGTCGACTACGGGAGTAGCCGCGACTTGCGGCGCTTTGGCGGGTACCACGGTGCTGGTCTTCACTGCACTGGAGGCTTGGGAAGGGGATAACTTTGCAGCTACCTTAAGCACATTTCCGCATGGGCATTTTACGGACCGACCTGCATAGGCCGCATCAACCGCGAATTTCTTCCCGCACTTTTCGCAAGTTGTTGGAATTTTGGAAGCGTCCACGCAAAATCCTTTACCTTAGCGTGAATGTGTCTATTCACTTCAATCCGACGTGCTTAGCAATGACGTCAATTCTATTTAAGCACGCCGAGGGACGCAAGCTTCGACGATTGTGGTGGCTCGCTCAGATCGCAGCGATGGGCGAGTGATTCGCGAGTACCTACCGAAGTGTCGTGGGGCCGGTCGCGCCAGCTTGCGATAGCGGTTGCGATTTTTCGAGAGGCAACCACCACACGGCTCGCTGTGCCAACCAGCTGGCTGAAGGGGGTGACGAATTGCTTGAAGCCGTCGTAACGCCTTGCCCGTAATTGAGCAAACTGACAAGGTTCTGAAGCGGAATGGCTTCAAAATTGGCGTGTACCGCGATTTCACCCGCAGCATCGGCGATCAATGTTCCAGGCGTC
Organism: Planctomycetia bacterium; assembly: GCA_031367855.1. Taxonomy (GTDB): domain Bacteria; phylum Planctomycetota; class Planctomycetia; order Pirellulales; family Pirellulaceae; genus Aureliella. The sequence goes on from JANLQO010000279.1 coordinate 3,479, forward strand.
AGCGGACGGGAGCGGCCCGCCGCGTCGGGCATCGTCTGTTCGATTCCGCCATACAATTTGAATACGCCAGGCGAGATTTCAAACATCGCTTGCAACTGTTCAAAACTCTGCTCCACGTTGTGGACTGCCCGAGGCAGCGTAACGCCAAGCGTGTTTTGGCTAGCGATCAGCAAATTACCGTCGATGCGCCCATGCTTGACGGTTACTCCGCCAACCGCTGTGTGCAATCCACGATCGGTTACTTTTAGGTTTTCGAACCAAATCAAATTGCCGTCCGTAACGTACGAATCGAGCCCCAAGGTCAATCTGCCGAAATCGATACCCGCCAGCCAAGATTTGGACACATTGGCTTGCCAAGCGTTGTTGCGTTGATGCAGCGATAATTGGCCGAGGAATACCGCTCGGTCGCCAAGTTGCTGAACAACTGGAAGTACGGGAGAAATCAGATTGCACGGCAAGCCTACCGGGCCGCTATCGAGTTCTAAGTTCGTCGACAAGTGTCGATCGCTGTGCTGCCGCACGATCCTTAGCAAGCTAGGTTTCGAACCGGCTTCCGCCGCTTGCATGCGGAATTGTGCACCCACCACGGTCCGTTCGGCTTGCGAGTAGATTTCGACTGCGATCTGCTCGAGCGTTTGCTCCTGGTCGACATTACACAGTCGCAGTTCTTCGCACTCGATTCGAATTGCTGGCTGCGCGGTCTGAGGTCGGCAAACGAACCAATCATGAATCATGTGCCAGGTGGCTGATAACTGTCGCGTTTCAAATTCAGGTTCGTCAAGTTGGATCGACCACATCGCTGCCTTGCGACTGATCGCTACCGATCGAATCCGTCCTAACGATGCTCGCGATTCTGGATGCGCCAATCGCAGACCATGCAACACGAATCGTTCTGGCGCGAGCGATTCGATCGCAGCGATTTGAACGTCCACACCCAGACGTCCGGACAACCAAATCGACCAAGCCTGCGCACGATTTTCTTGATAAGCTGGGATGAACTGCACGATCGAAAAACCGATCACCAGCAACAGTGGGCCAACGCCTAGCAACACGAACGCAGCCCGACACAATCCACGCTGCGACGATTCGTGTAGTTGCCATTTTCCGTGGGGCTTGCGACTTGCCATCGTAGCTCAGCGTTTTTTCCGTTGATTGCTGGGTCCTACAACTAGTAGGGCCGGACGTTACCAAACCGGGCGCTCGACATCTACTGGGAAATCCGTCAGGTCGCAATTGCTATCAAATTCAAGAGCGAAGTACGATTGTCCTCAATCGTTCCGGGCAGCCACTGCGCTTTCCCTGCCAAAGCTTATTCCCAGGGAAATGGGGGTCGCACCCGGCAGGAGCGACCCACTAAAAACACTGGGTCTTCAACTTCCGGCCGCTGTGCTGCGGCTGAACGGTTGAGGACAACCGTTCTACACTAGCCCAAGAACCCGATTAACTGTTCACCTTTGGGGATCTCAAGGGGAAATCGTTGGCTGAACGCATGGTCGTCGATGCCAGCGAACTGGCGTAGGGAACGGTGAATGTGTTCAGGCCGGATACGAATACCCTGCGCAGGGTCGAGTGATAGCGTTCCGGGATGTACTGGCACTAGCTGCTGTGCCGCGTCGGTTGCACCAAGCACTCGATTACCTGCGATACCAGGTCCAAGGAACATGATCGAACCGATCGACCAGTGATCCTTGCCGTTGCCATTGTTGTAAGTTGGTGTTCGACCCATCTCGCTCTGCATGATCACTACCAACTTGTCACGAATCTGCAATTCCTCGGCTCTTTGCAAAGTGTAGTCGATACCCGCCAATAATTCGGGGATCAATTTCATTTGATCGACATCATTGTTATTATGGCTGTCAAACTGACCTATCGAGAGATTCGCTGAGATGCACACACCCGCTTTGAAGGCCGCCAAGGCAATATCAGCCTGTTGCGCGATCCGCTCTTTGGCAGGCGACTCGGGTATGAAGGGCACTACGCGTTGCAGCGCCTTGGAATTTACTTGAGCCGCATAGAGCATGTTTTGACTCCGTTCAACGCGCGGCAAACGAGCGTCCGAGACGCGGGCCTCAAACTGTTGCTGGAGCGTTCGCTCGATGCGGTCGGAGACGAACGGGTCATGATACGGATGTTGATCGATCCCTTCCACCGAATCGGCTTTGGCGAGCAACTTGAGCGACTGCAAATACGGTACGCGTGACATGGGAACCAGATTGCCCGTCGCGGAATAGTTTCCAAAAGTGAGGAAGGCCAACGGCGCTTCACTACCGTGACAGGCGGCGACCAGCGCCGCGAACGTGGGATAAGACAGGCTATCGAGTTTACCAGTCGCCATGTAGCGTTCGCAGGGCGTATGATTATTGACCGACAGGTCCAACCCGTTCAGGACGCGCAGTTCTGCACCATACTTGGCAAAGAATGCTTCGTTGCTCAGCCCCTGCTGGATGTGTTTCGCGTTGGGGGCAAAGCGATGCGCCCCCACCGTTTGAATATCCCCGGCAGTGTAAAGTCGATTGATACCTTCAGCGCCTTTGGGATCCATCAGATAAGTTGTGTCCCAACCGCCCGAGGCATTGAAGACGATGTAATAGGGCCCCGGGTAACCGAGTGCTTCATCCGGAGCACCTTTTGCTTCGGTTAGACCGGAAAAACTAATCGGAGTAGCCAAACCAAGTCCCGCGAGACTGCATAGCTTCAGAAAATTTCTGCGCGACATGAGGCTGTCCTACTCGTAAAGGAATTCGTGTTGACGGAGCAAGTAGGTAACCACGCCGCGCCATGCGCGAACGGTGTAATGCGGGTCGTCCGTCTTAAACTCTTCTCGACCACCACAGAAATACGACTCACGGGGTTCATACCGGCCAGCCGTTTTGGCGTCGGCGATAATGCCAGAAAACAGCTCAAAAGTTCGCTGAATCTCTGGATGAGCGGCATCACGAGCTTGGCCCAGCAAGTGTTGATGAAGATGCACAAGGGCGCGGATGATTTGCTGGTCACTCGTTTCCATGCCCGGAACCACCTCGGGCTCGATATGGGGAAACAGCACTCGCTGCGTGGGCTGGCGTCGGAAATCGAGCGCCACGTTTTGACAAGCAACATCATTGGCCATAATGCGTTGGATAGCGCCCATCGCGCCGCTTGGATCGGCGTTGCGCTCGGTGACCGTCTTGGAATCGATTCCCCCGTAAAGTATTTGATATTCATCGTGCAAACGCCCCCAACGTTTGCCAAATAACGCTCCAATTTTGCGTTCCAGTTGCTCTGGCGTGATCAGGCGCACGATACCCAAGTCATCTAACTCGGCCCGCCGTTCAGGTTGCTTAGTGGCCGTTGCTAATCCGTCGGCACAATAGAACTCCGAGGCAACGATCAATTTGATGGCTACTTTCAAATTGAAACCGGCTGCAACAAACTGAGAAGCGACGGCGTCGATCAATTGACGCTGCGCTCGGTAGGCTCGGCGCTTCGGCCCGAACAGGGGATCGTCGATGTCTTCAGCAGGCTGAAGCACTTTACGACCGAACAGCAGATAATAGACGTGTTCGACCATGGCGACTGGGAAGCGGGGATCTTTCACAGCCCGTTCCGCAAGCCATTGGGGCGCTCGCCAACGTTCACTGGCAGGCAATTCTTCGCCTTCGAAACCCGCCACGAACATGTCCCTGTACCAACCTTCTTTGCGCGGACCAAGATGCCCTTCAAAGTTAAAATCCTGAAAGATACCGGCGACTGGGTCGATGGTTTTATGGCAGACAACGCAATCCGCCGCTTGCATCGTAGGAATCTCATACTTGGCGGCAACTGCGGACGCGTCGGTTGATCGCGGAGCCAATTGCATGATGTCGATTCCCAAGAAGTGTTGGTAAAACATGCGAGCGCGCAAGCGATTTCGGTTTGTCTCGGTCGACGGATAGCGACGCAAGTAATGGAACATGCTCAAAAAGCCTGCGTGCGGATACAGGCCCGTCGCCGATTCCTGGGTCTTGCCGTCACGCCCCTTCAGCGCATTAAGTCGCGCGGGGATATATTCAAAGGGATCGTCAGGATTCTTGAATTGATCTTTGAGTGCATCGAATATTCCGTAGCCACGTGCGGTGTAGGGCGACACCATGATGTAGTCAGCCGTTGCAAGTTCCGTGAACGGAAGATCGTTACGGACAATGTGGGCGATCAATTCAAGCGGCTCGCGGAGCAAGGCGGCGCGGTAGACGTCCGCCAGTTTCCAGCGAGCTCGTTCACGCTCGGCCTCGGGGATTTCCTCAAGCGGGAAGTTCTGAATCCAATTTCGAGTATGCTCGAAGTGATCGTACGACAAGATCGTTTCCGCATTGTCCTCGACGCCAAGAGTGAGAAAAATATCGTTGAAGCCCTCCTTAAGCCGATCATAGAAGGCTTCCTCTTTCATCACCCCATCGAGAATCGCATCTAGGGCAGTCGATCCAGCCTGAGCCACTTGGCTCGTTTCCTCGGATGTCGGCAACCTACCGCACAGCGAGAGCGTTGCGCGCCGCAATAATTGTTGCGGCGAAATCATCGACACCGAATCGAAGAACGGCGGCGTCAGGTACTTTTCTTCCTCGCGCGACATCGCTTCGGCGGGCGGGTCTTGCATCGGGATGTTGAGCTTGTTCAATCGACGAACAAAGCTAGCCAAAATTCTATAGCCGCTCGAATCCGGTTTTAAGACTTCGCCGCCACCATGATCGAGACCGCCACTGGCCTTTATCAACAACCGCGACTGGTTGTCTTCCAAGGTGGTAGCCATCTTTGCAAACAGGTCGTGCGTCCGCTGGCACCATGCGGGATCATTCGCAGGCTTGGCCAAGACAAAATCGCTCTCCCCAGCTTCTCCCGCCGGGTTATGGCATTTTAAGCAGGTGCGTTCGCCAACTTTCGCCCATACTTGTTCCTCAAAATAACGGTTTTCCCCCATACAACTCGCCGCAATTTCGATCGCAACTGGACGTTGTATTTCGGGAATTTGTCCGCGAGCGAAATGCGAAAGCAAGTTGGTCGTCACCAACAATGCGGCAGTAATGAACGTTTTTCGCATGATTCACCTACCTAATGGCAATTTAGTCGTAACCCGAAGCGTCAGCGAGGAAGGTTGACCAAAAACGCAAGAATAACCGTCGTGAATTTATTTTGGGTGAGCCGCATTTTTCGGCTTCGTCAACTTCACTTCGATCAGTGGAGTTGGCGTGTGCTCACTGGTCAGCCACAAGTGCTGGCCATCTGGTGAAAAGCAAATGGCCTCGCCTTGCTTGCGCGGCGGTACCTCGAAGAACTTTGCGGCCAGTTCAGACGACTTCATTTCCCATGGTTTTTCCGGCTTGTTAGCATTGCGTTCTATCAGGCAGGCGGGGCCGTAGGTGCAAATAGCCAGCCGCTGTCCGTCTCGAGAAATATCCGCTCCGGTAACCAGCGGAATGACATATTTGGCCACCGGTTTAGCTTTTACGCGAACATCACCCTTAGGGTCAGCAGGAATGCGCACTTCGTAAAACACGCAGTTCAAGTTCTCTTTGGAGAGCAGCAAGAAACTATGCCGAATCGGATCATAAGCGAGTGCTTCGCTGTTGACCGGACCGAAGGGATACTCAACTTTCAATTCGTATTCGACTTCGGCTTTGCGTTTACGGTCGCCCTCCTTCTCCTTAGGTTCTCTGAAAACATAAATCGAAACGAAATCTTGTTGAAAATCATTGTCTCCGATATCGCCAACAGCTAACCAGTTCTTTCCATCGTGTTCAAACGAACACATATCTTCCCAGTCCTTGGCTTTCGCCTTTTCGACCTCCAGTTCGTAGATGAGTTTGCCCTTACGGTCGAACGCAAACAATCGCGGCAAATCGCCCGAGTCGTTGTGAGAAAAAAGAACATCATCTGAACGCGTCGAGAAGGCCAGTCCACTACTCTCGGACAGTTCCGGAATGTCGATCATCTCGTGTTTGGCGTTGTCGGCTGCACCAAGCGCGCAGCAACTGGCGGCAAGGCAGGCGACTCGAACAAACTTTAAGAATTGCATCTGGATGGAATTAGCTTCGCAGGACAGCGACGATTCTCAAAGACAAATTAATCAAGCTACTAGCGCCGCAGCCATGTTGGTAGAGGCGCTAGTGCTTTGTCCCACACGAAAACGTGGCATCGACCTAAGCGTATTCGCGTTCGGTGGTCAAACCTGGTTGGGGCACGGGGTACTTTCCATCCGCGTCCGCTTTCACAGGAGCGTCACTTTCGAAATTCAAGCTTTCGAGACCTGGGGCAAACTCATGCTCGCAGTCCATGAAATCATCAAACGTGACCACTTGACCGGTGTGAGCCGCCATGCGCCCCATCGAAGTTACAGCGCTGGCCATCACGCCGCGTTTGACCTCATTGTAGGGTTTGTCCGCGCGTATGGCAGCGACCAGGTCATTCCACTCCAATTGGTATGGGTTCTTTTCATCGGCGGGAAATTCCCAAGTTACATCGCTCTGCTCGTAGCGCTGTCCCTTGTAGATTTTGCACTTGGCTGGCGTGTGGGCAGCAGCGGAAATCGTCGCTGCGGCCTTTGAACCATGCACGAAGCTGGCGAATTCGTTGTGGCAGCCAGGTTGCGTGCGCCCGTTGAGGAATAACTTAGTGCCGTCGCGGAATGTATATTCGACCGAGTAGGTGTCAAAGTTCTGATCGACCATGTCCCCACGATAGTGACGTCCGCCGGAGCCCTTAGCCTCCACTGGCCAATCGTCCTTCATCCAGCAACATTCATCAATATTGTGGATCAAAAAGTCGCTGTAACCTCCGCCGCTGGCCCATAAGAACCCGTGGAACTTGCTGATCTGGTACATCAGCTCCGACATATCCTTCGGCTTTGGCCCAACCGCTGCGGAACCGGTTGGTCCCGCCATGCGGTAGGCGCGCAACATGAGGATGTCGCCAATTGCGCCGTCCTTGATCCGCTTATAAAGTTCTGCGCGAGTCTCGCAGTGACGACACATGAGCCCCACGCCAACCTTCAAGTTCTTCTTGACCGAAAGTTCGCCTAGCTCCAGCATTCTCTTGCTGGTCGGTGCGTCAACCGTTACGGGTTTCTCCATGAACACATTCAAACCGCGCTCGATGGCATATTTGAACATGACCCAACGGAACGCTGGAGGCGATGCCATGACAACGATATCGCCTGGCTTGAGGCAATCCATGGCTTGCTTGTAGCCATCGAACGAAACGAAGCGACGCTCGGGCGGCACGTCCATTTTGTCTTGGAACGATTGCGACAGTTGCTGATAGCTGGCGCTCAATTTGTTGTCGAAGACATCGGCCATCGCGACCAATTTCAAGTTGCCTTCCGGTACTGAGAGCGCGTTTGAGGCCGCTCCAGTACCGCGACCACCGCAGCCGACGAGAGCGACTTGCAGCGTGTTATTCTCAGCCGCATGTACGTGCATAGTGCGCGTGGCCAGCACGGTTGCGGCCGTGGCAATCGCACCAGATTTCTTTACAAAATCGCGGCGCGAGGAATTGGGGTTCGTATCAGTCATCAAACTTCTCCGGTGGGTAAACAGGTAGGGTAGTTGGTTCACTCATTCAAACAGTCTTACTCTTGCTTTCCGCCGACACGTTCTACTTGAACAGGTTCGGATTTTTCCCAGTGATTTTCCTTCTCTTCATCCGTTGGCTCATGCAGGGGCCGAATCACGCGAAAGCCGACGTGTAAGGCATCCGTAAGATACCAAATGCTAACTGGCGATTGCGGGTCTTGAGCTATCCAATCTTCGGTTGATCCTTCCCGCGCCGCACTCCGGCACTCTGCCGCGCTTTTATCCCATCCGCCGCCACGAACGGTGCGTGGGTACAACGTTTTTGGCACAGCCAATGGATCCTTCGATACTTTGCTGATCTCTTCGTAGCCGGCTTCGTCGTATTGATCGAGCACCCACTCAGCCACGTTGCCGTGCATGTCGTACAACCCCCAAGGGTTGGGTTTCTTCTTGCCAACTTTCTTGTAGCCATCTTCAATGTTCGCTTTGAACCAGCCGTATTCTTCGAGCATCGCAGGATCGTCTCCGAATGAATACGCAGTCTTCGTACCCGCCCTGCAAGCGTACTCCCATTCAGCTTCCGTCGGCAAGCGATAGTAACGTCCCGTTTTAGCGCTTAGCCACTTGCAAAACGTTCGCGCCGAATGCTGCGTCATGCAAATCGCTGGAAAACCGCGTTTTCCCATGCCGAAAGTCATGTCGGTGTAAGGCTTGGTGGGTTGACTGAGTTGGAAGACGTCCGACAGTGCATCACGCGGCGACAATTTCAAATTCAAGACGCCACGGCGATAGACATCAAGATCCGAAGCCCAAACGTCGTATGAATTCCAAGTGATTTCGGTTTTGCTCATCCAGAACGGCGAGATTTCAACTTCGTGCTGCGGCCCTTCGTCTGCTTTACGATCGGCCTCGTCCTCGGGACTTCCCAGCACGAATTTGCCGCCAGGAATGGGCAACATGTCAATCGTCGCATCCGTTTGCTCGATGATCTCAGTGTAAGGCTTCATTTCCGACTCGGTGGCCGCTTGGCTCCCCTTCACTTCGACGGGCGGCAGCTTGTCTTCGGCTTGCACAACAACACAGAAACTCAGCCCCAAATAAAGCACGCACTGGAAAACAGAGCATGTCCTCAAACTCAACATGAAACACCTAAACGCTCAATATGGAAACGGAAAGACACGTGCAACGTCCGCTGACACATTATAATCGAATCAGCCCGGATATAGGTGCGATGCTTTAGGAATCCTAACACTGAGTTTCAAGATGCGAAGTGGCAGTCACGCTGGACCGCGGTACGCGCGTCCGAACCCTCAAGTGCTTGAAAGCTGGTCAATGTGCATCTTCACCGGATTGACACTGCTTTTGCCAGTCAATCTGTTGGCACAACTGCCCGAAAAAACGCTGAAAGGGGCTACCGCGGATTCTGCACTTGAGGCTTACGAAGTGCGTTTTCCCGCCCTTGGCACGCTTGTCGAAATCAAAGTTTTCTCAGCCGATGCGCAACTTGCTGGCCAAATCGTACGCGCCGCAGAACTGCGTACGAAAGCGATCGAAGCCACGCTGACAGATTACGATCCCGACAGCGAAGCCGCCAGGTTAACCGACCGCGCTACAACCGAGGACTTTGTTTCCGTCTCCGCTGATCTTTGGAACATGTTGGCTGCCTCGGATCATTGGTTCAAAATTTCGGGTGGCGCCTTCGACGCAAGTCTCGGCAGCTTGACCCGCCAATGGCGAACCGCACGACGCACCCAACAACCGCTAGCTGAAGACCAGCGCCAACTAGCGTTACAGCAGAGCGGTTGGCGCAACGTGCAGCTGAACGTCGATACAAAATCCGTACGCTTCAACCGCGACGGGATCCGTTTGGATTTCGGCGCCATCGGCAAAGGTTACGTTGTCGACGAAGTTTTCAAATTGTTTCACGAAGCTGGTCTGAGGCAGTGCCTGGTAAACATTAGCGGCAACATGCGAGTGGGCGAGGCACCTCCGGATCGAGAAGGATGGCGCATCGAGATCTCGCCACTTGAAAAAGGGCAGCCCGCGTTGCGGCGGTTGATTCTTAAAAACATCTCGATTGCCACCTCAGGCGATCTCTGGCAATTCACGCTAATCGATGGCCAGCGACATAGCCATATACTCGATCCCCGCAACGGACGCAGTGTTCGCGGTCCAATCGCTGCAACCATTATTTCACCCTCGGCGGCAGACGCCGATGCATGTGCGACAGCCGTATGTGTGCTCGGTCCGGCCGCTGGTGCACAACTAGTTCTGTCTCTTCCCCAAACAGAAGCCTTGATACTAGAACACAGCGATTCGAATTCACCGGTTCGCTACATAGCGACTGAAGGGTTTGCAATGCAAGACAATTGAACTCCGCTGCCCCACGGATCCCGGGCATCTCGCCCGCATAACCTGGCCGCGAATTGTTTGGCATTTGACAGTCAATGAGCAGGTTGAGTCGTCTACTCCGAAACCCGCGGCTAACCCGGATAATTCATGGCGCGTAGCTACGTTCGCCAGAACGTGGTGAACCGCTTTGAGTTACAGCCACGTTCTGGCGAACGTAGCTACGACAGTCTGTTACAGCCACGTTCTGGCGAACGTAGCTACG
>JANLQO010000284.1:0-4978 GCA_031367855.1 Planctomycetia bacterium
CGTCTTTCCCTAGTTCGGCGCTCACCAATTCAATCAGCTGCTGTTCGGTGTGAACCCCCGCTAGTCGCACAAGCGTCGACTGAGTGACACCACTCCTCCGATAACTGATGGGGACTCGCCAATCCTTCGGCAACGTTCCGAGAATATTCTTGAAATGGTTGGTGGTAGTAACTGGGCGATCCGCGAAGGTCAGCACTTCGTCTCCATAACGAAGTCCACGACGATACGCGTCGCTCGAATTGAGAATATTGCTGATGAGCACTTTTCCAGTATCGTCCGTCGATACCGTGGCAGCCATTGTTGCGTGGTCAACCAACCGACCGCTGCGGAGCATCCCCAAAAATTGCCGGATTTGGTTGGCACTAATGGCATAGCCGACTCCAACATTCACGCGGCCACGCTTTTCAAACGAGCAGCGACCATTAATGCCAATCACTTCACTGTCAAAGTTAAAAAGTGGTCCGCCGGAGTTGCCCGGGTTAATGGCAGCGTCGGTTTGAATACAGTCGGCGTATTCCAGCAGTGTACCAGCCGGGTACTGATAGCGATTCACGCCACTGACAATCCCGAGCGTCACCGTCGGCTGCAGATTGCTCGCAAGCACGAATGGATTGCCGGCCGCAAATACCCACTGTCCCACCCGCACAGTCTCGCTGTCAGCCAGCGGCGCAAGCGGAAAATCGCTGCGGCCCAGAAGCTTGATTAGCGAAACGTCACCTGTCGCATCTACTCCCACAATCACTGCGTCGTACACTCTGCCGTCGTTCAATCCGCAACGCATATGATCGCCGCACGCACTCGATACGTGATAATTGGTGAGTGCGTAACCGTCGCGAGTAATCAGAACACCGCTGCCTCCACCTCCTCCATCCAACCCGAAGATGGCCACAGTCGCCTCAGCTGCTTTTTGCATCGCCTTAATTCGCTGCTGTTGGGCCGCGAGGACATTGGCGTCGACTGCATTCGCGGACGCTTGGAGGCCCGCCGGCTGAACAGCCGCAACCTGGACGTCATCTTCAGCAAGGGATTGCGTCGCACAAGCGATCAAAGCGAATCTGAGAAGGATTCCGAAGTTTGAACAAGCAGCAAGCATTAAAGTGTCCGTCCCCACCGCCATGCGGGAAAAGAAGAATTGCGTCTAAGTCGTCAGCCCTGGCTTTTTCCATTCTAGCCTCTCCTAGCGGCAAGCGTTATACCGCTCCCGGCAGGTGACTTTTTAGTCTGCTCATTGATCTTTTTAGTCTGCTCATTGATGTGGAGGAGTTGCTCCGCAACTCCTGACCGAGTCGCGGAGCGACTCCGCCACAAAAAGGAGCGACTCGGCCACAAAAAGTTGAACAGGCAATTTCAGCGTCTTTGTTGAGATGACCGCAGCGCGAATGGGCTCGAAGAAAATCGCCGTAAGAAAATAGAAGTTTTTTGGGCAGCGTCCAATCGCTGCTTAATTGGTAGGCTAGGTTGCTTATTTTCGACGCAATCGGGAACTGGCTCGTAATCGAAGGTGCGATCCAAACGCAGCAACTTTAGCACTTCGCAAACCGTGGGCTGGACATTGATCAGCAGTAGCCGACGCTCGGTCATGCGCAATCGCAGATTGATGCGAATCAGTTCATTCACGAAATGGCTGGAAATACTCAGTGTTTCAACCAAGTCGAGCACAACATCATGCTGCAACGGATCGCAGATTTGGCGTTCTAACTCTAGAAGCATATCTGAAACGCGCTCTTGAAGCTCAACCATCGCACTCACCATTTCGTTTAGACTATTTTGCTCAGGCGACTTGTTTTGGAAAAAGCAAAGTGTGTGCCGGCCTTAATTTCCCCAAATCCTTGATTCGAGGGAGTGATCGGGTGGTGCGGCGAACGCATTGAGAAAATGAACGAAACGGTCTCCCAATCCTGGACGCTAACCGATAAATCGTCGAGAATTTTTGCATGAACTACTCAAACACTCGAGCGCTGGTTTTGGCCTTTCTGGCGATCAATGCTGTGGACCTAATAACGTCGAAATGGACTACTTCTGCTGAGGCACAGATTGTCGTGGCAACAAACGGCAACGATGAGAATCCAGGGACAGAGGAAAAACCGGTCGCGACGCTTGAACGCGCACGGGATTTAGCCCGCCGCATGCGTACACAGCCAGCCAAGCCGCTAAGCATCCTGTTGCAAACTGGCGTTTTTTACTTGCCCGAGACGTTGATCCTTTCACAGGAGGATTCGGGGACCCAAAATGCGAAATTGACCATTGCGGCTTCCCCGGGACATACACCCGTGATCAGTGGCGGTCAGAAGCTTGAATTGGCCTGGCAGAGCGGTGCAGACGGGGTCATGCAAGCCGTGACCCCAGCCGGACTGAAGATCGATCAACTGTGGGTGAACGGCAAACGAAAAATCATGGCTCGCTTTCCTAATCGTATCGAAGGCAAGAACCTGTTCGATCGTTGGGACTTGAATCATGCAGGGCGAAGTGAAGACTCCGAAGACGCGATTGCCATTAGCCGCATTGCGGGCTGGAAAGATCCTGCTGGAGGTTACCTGCATGCCATGCACCCAGGGCTGTGGGGTGACATGCATTGGCGCATAAGCGGAAAGAATCCTAGTGGCAAGCTGGATTGGGAAGGCGGTTGGCAAAATAATCGACCGGGTCCGATGCACGGAAAATACCGCTTTATCGAAAACGTTCGCGAAGAATTGGACGCCGTCGGTGAATGGTTTCACGACGCGAAAGCTAACACGCTTTACTACATTCCTGAATCGGATACGGACATGAGGTCGGCCATGATCGAAGTGGTGCGATTGGCGCACTTGATCGAGTTCCGAGGTTCCAAAGAAAAACCGGTCGAATTCGTTACACTGCGCGGCTTGACGTTTCGACACACGGCACGCACTTTCATGGAGAACAGAGAGCCGTTGCTGAGGAGCGACTGGACCGTCTATCGCGGCGGCGCGGTAGTCTATAATGGCGCCACAGATTGCACCGTGACCGATTGCACTTTTGATCAAGTTGGCGGCAATACGATCTTCGTCAACAATTGGAATCGCCGTATCGCGGTGCAGGGGTGCTTGATCCAAAACAGCGGTGCCAACGGTGTAGCTTTTGTAGGGGACCCTAAGGCTGTACGTAGTCCTATTTTTCGCTACGGGCCGCAGGATTATTCCAAACTCGATCGAACGCCAGGACCACTGACCGATAATTTCCCGGCCGATTGCGTTGTCGAAGACTGCTTGATCGCGCGCACTGGCCGCGACGAGAAACAGACAGCGCCGATTCAGATTTCGATGTCCCAAGATATCACCATTCGACATTGTTCGATTTACGACGTGCCGCGCGCCGGGATCAATATCAGCGAGGGGACGTGGGGCGGTCACTTGATCGAGCACTGCGACATTTTTAACACCGTGCTGGAAACCGGCGACCACGGCAGTTTCAATTCATGGGGCCGCGATCGCTTTTGGGATCCGAGTATTGAGGTTGGCAATAAGCAAGTGGCGGCTGACCCGAATCTTCCGTTGCTGGACATGGTCAAGCCGAATGTGTTGCGCAACAACCGCTGGCGCTGCGACCACGGTTGGGATATCGACCTCGACGATGGCTCAAGCAACTACCAAGTCTATAACAACCTGTTACTGAACGGCGGATTAAAGCTTCGCGAAGGGTTTTATCGCAAAGTCTATAACAACATCACCGTGAACAACTCGTTGCATCCCCATTGCTGGTATGACCTTTGCGAGGATGCCGTAACGAGAAATATCTTTATGGGCAGTTACCAGCCAGCCGGCGGCATGCCAGCGGGCAAGTGGGGAAGCACCGTTGATCGAAATCTCTTCACGACAAGTGACACTGATCGGACGCGTTTTGCAGGCAATCAATGCGACGCCCATTCGCTCGTTGGCGACGCTCAGTTCATCGATCCTGCCAACGGTGATTATCGAGTCAAGGAAAGCTCGCCAGCGATGAAGCTCGGCTTCGAGAACTTTCCCATGGACCAGTTCGGCGTGCAAAAACCAGAGCTGAAGGGGATTGCAAAAACTCCTGAATTGCCCAAGCTGCGGACCAAGATTGCGGAAACGCAGCCCCAAGCACTACGCTCGACGATGTTTTGGTTGCAGGCCACAGTGAAGGCACTCGCAGGCGAAGAATACTCGGCGTTTGGTGTCAGCCGCGAAGCGGGCGGTCTGCAACTGACCACCGTCCCAACCGGATCCCCTGCGGCAAAATCGGGCTTTCAGAAAGGTGATCTGCTCATGAAACTAAACGGCCAACCGCTCGTGCAACTCAGCGATCTCGTCACAGCCATACACGATGCCCGCGGAAAATCCCTGGTTGTCGACATTGTCCGCCAACAGAAACCGCATCGCCTCGAAGTCGTGGCCTATACTTTCTATGCTTCAACTGGATTTGCCGACAGAACCCAAGGTTTGCCGTTATCGGACAAGCCAGCCGCGGTTCCCTTTGTAAAAATTGAATCCAACCCCCAAACGAACAACGAACCGCTCACGATACTCGAGGATGGCAAGCTCGCAACCAACTACGGTCCGGTATTCGGGAATACCGTTGCTGCGGGATTCTACAAAGTCGACCTTGGTCAGAAATTCGCGCTATACGAGTTCAGTGCCTGGTCCTACAGCGAAGGCGCGCGCGGAACTCAACATTTTGTGCTCTACGGTAGCTCGTTGGACGTCGACCCCGGTTGGACAGTCGACAATGCCGAGTCCTTTACCCCGATCGCTGAGGTCAACACGCTCAGCTTGCCTGTCGCAAAGTTCAACGTTACTAGCGTTCGCCACAGTCGAGGCGAAAGTCTCGGCAAGTTTCGCTGGCTCGTCTTGAAAACCTATCCACTAAACACAATCGGCGAGCATACGGCATTCCAGGAATTTCAAGTGAGCGACGTACAGGGTGGCACGGTCCTAAGAGGCGAGTAATACGAGCCTTGCATGGCGTGGCTCGTTCCGTTTTGATTTTGCCTGACTTGTTC
>JANLQO010000317.1:0-39469 GCA_031367855.1 Planctomycetia bacterium
CTTGGTTCATGGCTTTGGCGATTCCAAAGTCAATGATTTTGACGACCGGTCTGCCATCGTGGAGCGTAACAAGAACATTACTAGGTTTCAGATCGCGATGAATGATACCTTTTTGATGCGCGTGTTGTACTCCATGGCAGACATCGATAAACAACTTGAGGCGGGCATCCGTTGATAGCTTGTGACTACTACAGTAGTCGGTGATTGGAATTCCTCGAACGAGTTCCATCACAAAGTACGGGCGACCCTGTTCGGTCGTCCCCGCGTCGAGTACTCGAGCAATATTGGGATGATCCATCAGGGCCAAGGCTTGTCGCTCGGCTTCGAATCGAGCCACCACTTGTCCTGTGTCCATGCCTGGCTTGATGACCTTCAGAGCTACTTTTCGCTTAATGGGATGGGTTTGCTGAGCCATGAAGACGGCTCCCATGCCCCCTTCGCCAATTTGTTCCAAGAGCTTGTAGTTTCCGATGACCGTTCCTGGCCGTTCCGCCAATGACACAGAGAGTTTTTCTTTTGAGGCTGGATTGGGTGGCGGTTCGCTGTCGTGGGTTGCGGCGCACTGAGGGTCCGTGACGAAGCCAAAGACCTTTTCCACCACGTCACCGGCAGACGCGGCGTTGACTAGGGCTCGTACTTCGGCGGCAAGTTCTGGATCGTCCTTTGCGATTGTTTGCAGTTGCTGATCTCGCATTTGGGTTGATTCAGCGCGAAGGTACCGCAGGTACGCCTCTTTGATCACTTGTTGCCGTGGTGAGGCCTCTGATTTTTTCATTTTTGAAAGAAGCTCAGATGTAGAAAAATTGTGTTGCAAAGCGCGACTTGCTCTTTATCCAACAATGCGAGAGTTAGCGGCAATTCTTCCAAACAAATCTGGCATTTCTGCGATTCTTTTTATACTCCAAATTTTTGCATTCCCTACAGATGTCTTCGCTTGCACAGAATTCCTTAGCCCAGGAGTCGCCCGATCATTGCCTTGGCGTAAGACCAGTCCATGTACGCGCTCGAATTTGCGATGCCCAGTACCTTTGCTGCCTCTGGAATGGAGAATCCGGCGAAACAATGCAATTTGACTAGCTCAGCGGCCTGGGGATCGGTTTGAGCCAATCGCTCGAGGGCTTCACTCACCTGCAGGACCAATTCCGGATTTTGGACAACTTTCTCAAAACCGTCGTGCAATTCCATGCGTTTTCGATCGCCGCCGCGTTGTTTACCAATTTTCTGACGAGCGTGCTCCACAAGGATCCGTCGCATCGCTTCTGCAGCCGCGGTAAAAAAATGGCCACGACTGTCCCATTTTTGTGCACGATTGTTATCAACTAAACGGATGTAGGCTTCGTGAACTAACGCTGTGGTTTGCAGGGTATGATCGATGCGTTCGTTTGCCATCCGAGCCTTTGCGAGTTTGCGCAATTCGTCATACACCAACGGAAGCAGTTCCTCTGCAGCCGCTTCCCGGCCAGATTCTATTTCCGCCAATATCTGTGTTACATCGCTCATCGGAAAACTTCGTTTGTGTCGCGACGACCATTTTGATAAATGGACTCATTATGATCCCAGCGGGAGTTGGACGCAACGATGTTCGCTGACCGAGGAGATATTGGATATTAGTTCGTGCGAGATCGAACTGTGACGCCTGAGTGACGAAGATGACACATTACCCCGGTATGGCAGCACCGCCCTAGCAACTGCGGTAATCAATTTTAACCATGCTACTTGCATAACTTTTTTTGGCGGCCTGAGCAGTGCGAAAAACGAACTCGCCAATTCACTATGCCGAAGCGAGGAATTCAAGAGCCTCCGACGCACCGGTGGGGCACTCCGGAGCGTTGTATGAGCTGCGGTTTTTGGGCGTCGGCCAAACGTACTACATGCCGTTCCACATTTCGGAATTGAAAGCGGCTGCATCAACTTCCGTTTTTTCCCGTTTTTTCTACATCTCGGAAGTTCCAAATCTGGTCGGAAATATCCTTGCCGCATACCGCATAAAGTAACGCAGCAATCACGGTGAAAGCGAATACCCGAGCGCACCTCTCCCAAGAAATGCTCGGGCGGTTACGGATATCCGGCGACCGGTGGATTGGGCAGAGCCCGAACGGTCCCGGGCGGCGACCATTGGAGATGCCAGAGGAATGTTCACTCATTGGATCGAGCCCCGGAAGGTACCTCTGCGACGAGTCTCCTTTCCCGCGCAACTTCATGCCTTCGAATAGAGTATTTACTACGTCATCACTGCCCCCGCGGACTGCGACAGATATCCCAGGTCGTTGATACGTTTGTGCTTGCGCAACAGCACATCCAAGACGACGCCATCGATTTGATTGTCGACACCGAAATAGGTCAGCACGTGGACTTTGTCTTTAGCTTGGCCAAAACGATCAACGCGGCCTTCACGTTGTTCATGACGAATTGGATTCCAGGAAAGGTCGTAGTGAATCACCGCGAACTTCGCGTTCTTTGGGAGGCAAAAGCCCAGTAATTGCAGCAACTTCGACTTTGCCTAGAGCGTCTCGCAAATGCGATGCGACGTATTCCGCAGTGTCGATGAATCGGCAGAACACGATTGGACTGTAGCCGTCTTTCTTGAGGGCCTTAACGAGCTTGATCGCTTTTTGCAGTTTCGCATCTTTCGCGCCAGCCAGCCCTTCAGCCTCACGGGCAAGTCGCTTACTAGTTCACTTGCAAAATCAAGTATCTTGCCGAAAAGCGATTTATACTCTTTGGTCAATGAATAGCTTTCTTCAGCATCTTCGCGATCTGTGGACTAAAGCCGGAGCAATAGGTGTAAACAAGTGCAGGTTGTCCGCTACGACCAGCTCGACCACTTCGTTGGGCGTAATTGGCGATCCGCGAGCTTCGACGTCGCGAGGTCGATGAAATTATTTGCCTTGGCGACTTCCGTGAGTTGGAAACTCGCCTGACTGAAATGTGCGACTCATTCCTCCGCGATATATTGAAAGTCAGTGTCCGGATTTTGATTCAGATATGGAACTGGCATTCAGCCTTCGGCCGCTTACGATCTCACTTCAGTAATACAAGCAGCTGAGTGAAGGCAATGCCTGATTGGAGACCAAATGAGCACACTTCGGATCAAACCATGCTTGGACTCACTTGAACTGGCTGAGAGGCGAAGAAAAGAGCTGGCGATTCGGCCTGAATTGGCTGAGTCGTTGGGGCGGTCGGCGGTAGAGGCGATCGAGCTGGGTTACTATCTCACGGATCAGAGCAAAGTTGAGTGGAGTGAGTTGGTGCAGGCGGCTAGCAAGGCAAAAGTCAGTATTCAGCCTGACGCCGGTTTGCCCGAATTCGAAGGGCTGAATTTCACCGAGACTGTTGTGCAGGTGACGAATGAGACAACACTGGGCGCTGCGCGTCGGATTGTTGACACTGGAAAGCGACCACTTGCACTAAATTTTGCTAACGGAATCGAAACTGGGGGCGGATTCTTGCGCGGCGCAACGGCTCAAGAAGAGGCGCTTTGTCGCTCGAGCGCTTTGTATGCGACTTTGGTTGATGATCCGATGTACGAATTTCATCGCGACAACAAGTGGGACGAAGCCAGTGATTGGTCGATCCTATCACCGGACGTTCCAGTTTTTCGTGACGATCAAGGAATGGAACTCGATGCCCCTTGGCTAGTCAGCTTTCTGACGTGTGCAGCTCCGTACGCACCGTCCGTAGGACAGCCACAAGCTGGCGATCTGCTGCAGAAGCGAATTCATCGAGTGCTGTCGATTGCGCGGGCTTACGGTTTCACCGAACTCGTTCTCGGTGCGTGGGGCTGTGGAGCGTTTGCGAACAATCCAATTCGAACGGCAAGCGATTTTCGCTCAGCCATCGAAAGTGAGTTCGCTGGGCTGTTCTCTGAAATTGTGTTTGCCATTACGGACTGGTCACCCGAACGGCGTTCTCTTGGGCCGTTTCGAGATGTCTTTCTTGCAGAGGTCAGCCGGTGAGCGATTGGTTTTCAAAATTGTTAGGCTTCTCGGAACACACGCATGATCAAGTTCGCGAAGGGTGGCTGATAAATCACCTGTAAAACAGCCACTGAAGTCCGTTTGACATAATTCAAACTAGCGGCCGGGGACGTCAGTTGCTTCGATTGCCGTTAGAAAGTTTGACGCGGGCGTCTCCCAGCGGCGCAGAGCCTCGGCAGATCTCGCGAACAAGTTTTCGCCGCGAGCGATGTTGGCGGCTGAACCGGTTTGAACCGCTACGCGAATTCGGCCGTTGCGATATGATAGGGACTCGCTGCACGCGGGGACGCGCGTGTTTCGGCGCGGCGTCCGGCAAATTGATGAGCCATGGAAAAACAAGGAGAGAGCACACGTGGCTCGAGAATCGGTCATACAGCCGCCCCCACCGCCTGACGACAATGACAACGCGCTGCGCCCCAAACGCATTGCGGAAATGGTAGGTCAGCGCGAAGTTATCGAGGTACTGCGGATTGCCATCGATGCCGCTACGAAACGTGATGAGCCGCTCGGCCATATCCTATTTGATGGACCTCCCGGGCTCGGTAAGACCACTTTTGCGACCTGCATTCCGCGCGAAATGGGCGTGCCGGTTCAAATGGCAAGTGGACCGTCGCTGAAAGCACCCAAAGATATCATTCCCTACTTGACGAATCTCGAAAATCGATCGGTGTTGTTCGTCGACGAAATCCATCGAATGCCCAAAGCAGTCGAAGAGTATCTATACACGGCGATGGAGGATTTCCGTATCGATATTGTGTTGGGGGAAGGCGTGAGTGCTCGAACATTGAATCTGCAGCTCAAACCCTTCACGTTAATCGGCGCTACCACCCGGGCTGGCATGCTCAGTGGGCCGCTCCGCGATCGATTTCAGATTCGCGAACACTTGGGGTTCTATTCGCACGCTGAGTTAACCGAGATTATCCATCGCAATGCAAAAAAGTTGAACGTCGACATTGCCGCCGACGCCGCCAAGGAGATTGCGCGCCGCAGTCGCGGGACGCCGCGAGTGTCCAACAATCGGCTATTGTGGGTTCGCGACTACGCGATGAGCAAAGCAGATGGTCGGGTTTCGCTGGATATCGCCAACTTGGCTATGAAAATGACGGGCATCGATGAAGTGGGCTTGGATCGCCAGGACAGGCGGTATTTGGAAACGCTGATTCGCGTTTTCTCGGGTGGTCCGGCAGGAATTGAGGCGCTTGCCCACACCATGAACGTTTCGTCCGATACATTAGTAGATGAAGTCGAGCCGTTTCTGCTCCGGTCTGAGTTCATTATTCGCAGCTCGCGCGGCCGTTGCGCTACACCCAAGGCGTTCGAACATCTCAAGATGACTCCGCCCATTGCCGACCGCGAAGACGATTTGCCATTGTTTCCTGCAGAGTAAGCGCCGTTCCCACCCCGCCAATAAGCGAGCCGATCATGCCCAGTCGTAGAAAATGGATAGCGAACGTAGTTACCGGAGCAGCCGTTGCGTCGACTGCCAGCAGCTTGGCCTCGACCACAATTCACTCGCAAGAACAACCTGCCGCACCGGAGAAGAAGCTTATGGGACGTGTTCGTCAATCTGTCATGGGTTGGTGCTTTAAACCCATGTCCGCTGAAGACCTTGCCAAACTAGGTAAGAAACTTGGATTAGTAGCCATCGAGGGCATTGATGTCGCCAGCTATCCCGCCGTGAAGAAGATCGGCCTCGACATTTCGCTCGTCGGCAGCCACGGTTTCGCCAAGGGCCCAGTTGACACGGCGAATCACGCCGAAGTCGAAGCGGCGCTCCGCAAAGCGATCGATACTGCGGTCGAATTCAACAGCCCCAGCGTGATTACATTTACCGGCATGCGTGTCCCAGGCATGCGCGACGAAGTTGCCAAACAGAATTGCATTAATTGCTGGAAGCGGGTAATCGGTTACGCGGAAGAAAAAAAGATTACGCTGTGCCTCGAGCACCTCAACAGCCGCGACAACAGCCATCCCATGAAGGGGCATCCCGGCTACTTTGGCGACGATGTCCATTTGTGTATCGACTTGATCAAACAAATAGATTCGCCGAACTTCAAATTGCTTTTTGATATTTATCACGTTCAAATCATGCATGGTGACGTGATCCGCCGAATACACGAATTGCATGCTTGGATCGGGCATTATCATACTGCTGGCAATCCCGGCCGCGGCGAACTCGACGAGAATCAGGAGCTCAATTACCCGCCGATTCTTCGTGCCATACTGGAAACCGGATACCAAGGCTACGTTGCTCAAGAATTTATCCCTACCTGGGACGATCACGCCAAAGCGCTCGAACATGCGATTAAAATTTGTGATGTCTAATGGGACAGCGTCATTTTGATCGGCGACCTTTGTATTGAAAGTACGCTGTGCTGGCTGCGGGTCAAGCGACTGATAGTTGCTCATGTATGCGAGATTCTATGACTCTGCCTTTAACCTCTCCGCTTGGCCCTACATTAGAAACGTCGCGACTGTATTTACGGCCGCCGGTTCTAGAGGACTTTCCAGGCTTTTGTGAATTCCACAGTGATCCGGTTACGATGAAGTACTTGGGAGGTGTGGTTGCGGATTCCGTCACATGGCGGGTTATGCGAACGGTTGCAGGAGCCTGGGCACTGGACGGTTTTTTTCTATTCAGCGTGGTGAACAAAGAAACCCACGAATGGATGGGCCGCGTTGGACCACTCTATCCCCACGCTTGGCCCGGTCAAGAAATCGGCTGGGGGCTGATCTCGCGTTTTACTGGAAAAGGTTATGCCCTCGAAGCCGCAGCAGCTTGCATGGACTATGCATTTGATCAACTCGGCTGGCAGCATGTTATCCATTCTATCGCACCTGACAATGTTCCATCCCAGGTACTAGCCAAGCGTTTGGGCTCAGAGGAGTTGGGACCAGGCGAGCTGCCCGAACCGTACAGGCAGCAACCGATTGAAATCTGGGGCCAAACTCATGAGCAATGGTTGGTTCACAAAAGAGCACGCGTCTAACGTTATGCTTCTTTGCGGATCTTACTTCCTCGCTAAGGACCGAAGGTCCGGCCGTTCGTGGAGCGTCGTGGTTGTGATGACACCAACGGACGGGCCGTTGGCCATTCGATGGGTTGCGGTTGTTTGTTCCCAGCCCGTTGGGCCCGTTGGGCTGGGCTCGGCAAACGTATGGGGCGTTGCCCAACGCTGTGAAGCATTTCGAAGTGCCGATTTCGGAGAAATCGGCCTACGTAGATCGATTTCTCTGAAATCGATGCGCGCATGATGCATGAATACCAACAGTTTCCTAGCACAAAATGCTTCACAGCGTTGGGCGTTGCCCCTAATCCAAAAGACGCAACTTCAAAACTAACGCGTCGGGTTACAAAAAAATCCGGTTTGCACTACATCTAGAGATTCACAGTTCGCCTACGGCTCTTTAAAGTAAAGCATGCCGTGAGTCTTCGTTTTACGACGATAGATTTTATCGCCGCAGCAAACGTACACGTAACTTAATTGCGGGCCGGAAAACTCGACGCTGACTAGCGGCTTGGCTTGAGGCGATAGGATTACGCCGCATAGCCGACCGGTCGGGTCGAACATCTGCAAACCAACTCCGCTGGTTACATAGAATCGTCCGGCTACATCGGTTGCCATTCCGTCGCCCTTGCTCGGCTGTGCTGGCGAGCTGGGTTGTCCTGGAGCGCTGGCTTGAGTTGGCAATCGCAGCGTCATATACGGCTCGCTGAATTCAAGCTTGCCGACATTACCGATTCGCCAAGTCCAAACATAATCGCCCCCATAATCACTGACGGCCAAGGTTTCTTGATCGAGCGACAGCGCGATTCCGTTCGGCTTGGCTGGTCCTGTTCCGGCCTTCACGGGCGGTTGACCAGGACCGACATAGGTCACTTGCGCTTTACCGGTTTCCGTGAAATAGATTCCGCCTTTCGCGGTAACGACCAAGTCATTCGGCTCGACATCGCCGGCAATGACCTTCATTTCGCCGTTTTTTTCAAATGCAACAATATTCCCAGGTTTGCCACCTTGGCAAGCATACATGCGGCCGTCAGGACCAAACTGCATGCCGCTAATACGAATCGCATTCTTGGCGAAGACTGAAATTGTTCCATCGACAGCGACTTTGTTTATGGTGTCGCCTTTCGATACATCGGCGAAATAAAAATTGCCATCAGCGTCCGTCGCGGCCCCGTCGGTGAATCCGTAACCTTCTGCCACGACCGCCCAGCCTTCATCAACGATCAACACATCCGATAATGCCATGTCCTGTGCGAGCGCGGCATTGATCCAAGGCAATGCCGAGCCAAAGAGAATTGTAAAAATGAATGTGAACGAAGACTGTGGATTGCGCACAATCATTATTGGGCTCCTTTCGCAGTGGCTGCTTTAACACCTGGATAGTCACGCCAAGTCCAGCGCAGCATCTCAGGCAAAATCGCCGCTCCGTGCTTAGCGTTGTGACCTTCGGTGCCCATTTCGAATCGATAATCATAGCCGCTGAATTTCAGCGCCGCAGCCATTTCGCGATTCGCCAACGGCCAGTTTCCATGCAAATTGTCTAAATCGTTTTCACCGTCCTGCAAAAAGACGCGGATTGGTTTCTTCTCTGTTTTGCGAATCAGTGCGTGGTAAACATGACCACCGCGAATGTTAGTAAAGCTGCCAACGTAACTGACAACTTTGCTGAAAGCGTCTGGCCGCTCCCAGGCTACTGTGAATGCGCAAATACCACCTGAACTAATGCCGGCTATCGCGCGCCCTTCCGCTTTATCGGTCAGCTTGTATTGCTTGCCAACTTCGGGAAGCATCTCTTCGAGCAGGAAACGAGCGTAGGTGTCGCCCAGTGAATCGTATTCAAAGCTGCGATTGCTCCTCGGCTTCTTGTCGTTGAGTGACGGGAACACACCCGGATTGATAAAGATACCGATCGTGACCGGCATGGCCTGCTGATGGATCAAGTTGTCGAACACGGTCGGCACGCGACTGTGGCCATCCTCGCTGACATAGCCCTGTCCATCTTGAAAGACCATTACACAGGCTGGTTCGCTGCCATCGTACTGGTTCGGAACGTAGACCCAATAGTCTCTCTGCGTACCTTCAAAAATCTTGCTTGAATTCCATTGGTACTTGGTTACTTTGCCGGTCGGCACACCATCCTGTTTTAGCGAATCAGGACCTAGCGGATAACTGTCTGCCGAAGGCTTCTGGGCCTGCGAGGTGCAAGCCAGGGCGAGCACCAGGCTGGCAGCGGCCAGGAATCCGTGCAGGGGCATTCTTATTTGCATGAGAGGGTTTCCAAGTTGGGGAGAGAGGTAAGTGTGCGAAATATTGTAAATCAAGTTGCCTCGCAACATTCGCGAATTGCCGCTTAGTTTTTGCAAACTCGTCGAGTCTGCAGAATCACTATTCTGCCCTTAGGTCTCGCAGCGGTTCTTCTCAGCCCTGGGCGAATCGACTAGAGTGGAGGGTGGCAACAAACTACTCTCAGTCGGTGACTTCATGGCGCGAACTTTTTCTGATCAACAATTGCAGGCCTATCTCGATGAATTGTTGCCAGCCGAATTGATGGCAAGTGTTGAAATCGAATTGCGGAGCAGTGAAAACCTGCGAGAACGCTTGGTGGCTTTAGTCGGAATGCGAGAAGCAGGCGTTCATGGCTTGGGTGAGATTTGGCGACGCAATCGATTGACCTGCCCTTCACGTCAGCAACTTGGCAGTTTCGTGCTCGGCGCAATGGATGAGAACTTGCAAAAGTACATTCAATTTCATCTAGATACTGTCGGCTGCCGCGTGTGCCTCGCGAATCTCGATGACCTCAAAGCGCAGCAATCCGATCAGAAGATCGACACGCAGCTTCGTCGTCGCCGATATTACCAAAGCAGTGCGGGTTATCTCGGCAAGCCACAACCGTAAACATGTTCGACGTTGGCAGCGTGCTGGGTGTTATTGTTACTGCAGAATCGCTTGAAGCGATACTGCTCTGGCAGTCCATCGGCTATCATTGAGGCTGATTCATTTTCGCTTCTTTGAGACGAATGCCGTATGACTTTCGCAATCAAGACTACCCAGTTGACTCGCATGTTCGGCGACTTTTGCGCCGTCAAGAACGTCAATTTGATGGTTGAAACAGGGACTGTCTACGGTTTTCTTGGACCGAATGGAGCTGGTAAATCGACGACGATCAAAATGCTAACCGGTATTCTGGCGCCGACTCAGGGGAGCGTTTCTGTGTTGGGTCTGAACCCTTGGAATCCGGCTGAAGCGATCGAGATCAAACGCCGGATCGGCGTCGTGCCTGAAGGCTTGGCTCTGTTCGAGAATCTGACTGCACGTGATTATTTGACATTCGTCGGCCGAATGTTCTTGATGCCCAAAGAGACGATTCGGCAGCGAAGCGAAGAGCTGCTGCACTTGCTCGGCCTCGAGGGGGTCGAGAAGAAGTTGACTTTAGAGTATTCGCATGGCATGAAAAAGAAATTGGCTTTTGCCGGTGCGCTGTTGCCAAACCCTGATTTGTTGTTTTTGGATGAACCGTTCGAGGGTGTCGACGCGGTGACTTCGCGAGTCATTCGCGATCTATTAACCAACTTCGCTGGGCGTGGTTCGACAGTTTTTGTGACTTCGCATGTTCTCGAAATCGTCGAGCGAATTTGCTCGCACGTGGGCATTATCGCTAGAGGTGAGCTGGCCGAGCAAACCTCGCTCACCGAGCTCCGCAACGGCAGCTCGCTGGAACAACGCTTTTTGGAAAAAGTGGGAAGTGCGGACGCGGAGACGCAGCACTTGAGTTGGCTCGACGATGCTCAGGTGTCCGAAGGAAGCCAAACTTGAACTGGGAACAACTCAAAGCGATTCTGTGGTTGCGTGGGCGTCTGTCGGTAAACCAATGGCGTAAAGCAGGCACCTTCAATTTCGTACTCATGATGGTCCTTGTTTGGTCGATGATAGCCTTCGCTGCAATATCGTTTTTCTTGGCGATTGGAATTGGCGTTTTACTGTTCCCCAAAGCAACGCCGATGATGGTCATGATGGTTTGGGATGTGCTGATCGGTATATTGTTATTTAGTTGGACGATCTCGCTGCTAGTGGAGATCCAGCGCACGGAGTTGCTTTCATTGGAAAAACTCCTGCATTTGCCGCTGTCACTCAAAGATGCCTTTCTATTGAACTATTTGTCTTCATTGATTTGTTTGAACATCGTTTGTTTTTTTCCAGCTGCGATCGGAATCTGCTTTGCCTTGGCGGTGACTCATGGGCTCAAGATGCTGATTCTGATACCGATGGTCTTAAGTTTCATTTTGATGCTTACGGCTGTTACGTACCAGTTTCGCGGCTGGTTAGCTTCGCTCATGTCGGACAAGCGTCGCCAGCGAACCGTGATCATGGTTATCACGCTTGGTTTTGTCGCTGTTGCGCAGGTTCCAAACATTGTTATCCAGTTGACTCTACCTGGCGCAAACAAGGCGGATCAACAGCGTGCCCAAGAACAAAATACTCAGTCGGAAGCACTCGCTGGTTCGTTGAACCGGCAAGAAATCTCACAAGCCGAATATGATCATCGGCTGGCTGACATGACCGCTGACTTCGCCCAACGAAAGAAGGAATCAGAGCAAGCCAGCCAGGCGGTTCTCGACAAATATGTGACGCTGACTAACCAAGTTTTACCGCTAGGTTGGTTACCCTATGCGAGCAAATCGCTCATAGATAATGCGATGTGGCCAGCAGCACTCTGCCTCGCTGGCATGACGCTCATAGGTACCGTTAGCCTGCGGCGTTCCTACAAATCGACGATGAACTACTACACGGGAAATGCAAAAACGGTCGCGGCGAAAACCGTAACCGTTTTGAACCAGGCGGCAGAAAAGGATGTCAAACTGCGGTCCGCTAAAACTTCCTTCATGGAACGCAACATTCCGCATTTCAGCGCGCATACCAACGCCGTCGCACTCTGCAGTTTTCTTAACTTGTTGCGAGCTCCGGAAGCGAAAATGCTGCTCGTTGGACCGATGATTCTCGGCATCATGTTCGTTCTCATGATTCTCTCGAATCGCACGCCAGCGATTCCGGCGGGAATCGAGCCGCTCGTGTGGCTGGCTGGCATCGCTATCTTGACGTTTATGTGCCTGATGATGATGTTGAACATGTTTGGAATGGATCGTAGCGGCTTTCGATGCTTTGTGTTAATGCCCGCTGAACGCAGTGAGATTCTGATGGGCAAGAACGCGGCTATGTTGCCAATCATAGGTTCACTGGCGATTTTTGTGGCGATGGGATTGTTCTACCTTGCACCAATTGGAGTATTCGCGATTCTGGGAATAGCCTGCCAAATGTTGATTGCGTTCTTCATGTCCTGCATAGTGGGCAACTGGGTCTCGATTCAGTTTCCGTTTGCCATGGTCCCTGGCACTGGCAAACCGGCCCAAGTGAACGTGGTAACGATGCTGGTGCAAATGATGATTATGTTTACGTGCCCCCTCTTCATTATCCCCGGCGTTTTATTCTTTGGAATTGAATGGTCACTCGGTTATTTTTTCACTTTCGGCTACCTCCCGATATTCGCATTGCTTTCGGTAGTGGAGCTGTGGCTGATGTTCAACCTTTACCGGTACGTGCTCCAGCGACAGGGACGCATGTTGCAGTTGCGAGAAACACGCATCCTTGAAGTCCTGACTGCAAATGCGGAATGATCCCCCGAATTTCGTAGGGTGGGTCGAGGCTCGAAACCCACCAATTGGCTAAAACCCAGTACTACAACCCAGTACAAGTTCGTTCATAATTGAGGTTTAATAAGCGTGGCAAGTGTAAAAGTCGATCCAGTTCCAGGTGCGATTCGAGCGAGTATTCGACCACCGGGCAGCAAGAGCATTACCAATCGCGCGATCGTATGCGCGGCTTTGGCTGTGGGACGCAGTGAACTTCGCGGTGTGCTGGATAGCGAAGATACAGCGGTGATGATCCACGCGTGGCAGCAGTTGGGGTTGCATATCGAGCATGACAAAACGCGACGCTCGTTGGTGGTTGATGGCGGGGGCGGAAAGACTCCGCTGAACCAGGCAGAGCTGTTTGTGGCGAACAGTGGAACGACGATTCGCTTCCTTACCGCTGCGTTGGCGGCGTGCCAGGGGCGGTTCCGGTTGGATGGCGTCGCGAGAATGCGGGAGCGGCCGATTGCCGATTTGCTGTCAGCGCTACGGCAATTGGGAGCGAAGGTCGAAAGCGTAAATCCACAGCATGCAGATTGCCCGCCTGTTTTGATTGAAGCCAACGGATTGGCCGGCGGTCGCGCGAAAGTGGCAGGAAACATATCGAGCCAGTTTTTGTCGGGGCTGATGATGGCCGCTCCCATGGCGACGTCGGATGTGGAATTGCAAGTCATTGGCGAACTGGTGTCGGTGCCGTATGTAGCTATGACTGCGGAAGTAATGCGCGCGTTCGGTGCGGAAATAAGCGGCGGGGAACAAGGACCTTTTACGATTTCGGCTGCGAAAAAGTACCATGCGGCCAATTATTCGATCGAACCCGATGCGTCGGCGGCCAGCTATTTTTGGGCTGCGGGAGCGATCACTGGGGGAACGGCTACTGTCGAGGGGCTCAGTCGCAGCAGCCTGCAGGGCGACGTACGATTCTGTGAGTGCTTGCAGCAAATGGGCTGCAAAGTTGAATATGGAAACGACTCAGTCACGATCCACGGCGGGCACTTAATTGGGATCGAAGTCGACATGGCGGATATCAGCGACACGGTTCAGACGTTAGCAGCAGTGGCCATGTATGCTGACGGTCCCACCACCGTTCGTGGAGTGGCTCATAACCGTGTGAAAGAAACCGATCGCATTTCAGACCTTGCGCATGAGCTAAGAAAACTAGGGGCGGTCGTCGAGGAGTTTCACGACGGTTTGAAGATTCAACCGCCTCAAAAAATTACCCCTTGCGAGATTGAAACGTACCGAGATCATCGGATGGCGATGAGCCTCGCTTTGGTGGGATTGCGTTGCGCTGGTATTACCCTTCTGGATCCTGATTGCACCGCAAAGACTTATCCAAACTACTGGGAAGATCTAGCGTCATTCACGGGTTGCAGCGTGCGGCGATTCGACTGAGTCGACATACGCTTTGGCGCGAGCCAACAATTGATCGATCTTCTGGTCATTCGTGGGACGATTTTCTGCGTTGCTGGCGACATGCGTCGCGCCGCAGTGTTGACAGGAAATCCGTTTGCCAAGAAGTTCAACGCGGATTTCTAATTTCCTAGAACACGTTGGGCATTCACCGAGAAAGTAAGCTCTTGACGCCACTTTTGGTCTCCTTAGGTCTTTAGCGAGAGGCATTTTCCAAGTCTTGCTAAACGCATAATTCCGCGTTATCGCGAAACTCGCAAGCCATCATAGTGAATCTTGACGCCTTTGTAAACACGATAAAGGCGTAACTGTGGCTATTGCGTAATTTTGCACCCTGGGTGTACCAGCCACGGAATGTGCGGGCAATGGTGCCCCATGAACGAACGAAATCTACTGTCCACGAAGCGGCGGCCATCAGATTGCGCGAACAGAAAGGCAGGCAGCGCGAATGGGGCGGTTTCGCGCACAGGTGGCATGGTTCTATTACCGTGCGTCATGTACCAAGCCACACCATGTAGAAACTACAACCAAGAATGAAAGCAACCACATATTTGATCTGTCGCGACTCGAGCAAAAGGTTTCGACCACCCATTTTACCAAAATGCTCCCTTACCAGGCGTTTCCCATGAACTTGCATGAAAATGGTTGAGGAGATTGCGATTCCTAGCGTAACGTAATACTTCGTCGAGCCCGGACCATTCTTGATAAATGCGTCGAATATATGCATGGCGAATGTTAATACCCAAGAGTAAATCCCGATCAGCAAAACAAGGATTGCAAATGTTGGTTTGTTGGTCTGCAAGTGGCTCGAGTCGCCTGCATGTGCCGAATGTGGTACGACGTTCTTAGTGAGTGCGGCTGCAGCGGCAGCGAAAGAACCTGCCAGAAAGATCAAACTCGCCAATAACATTGGCCATATCCGCCCCGCTATGGCAACCCCCACAAAAAGGATCGCTACTAGTAGACAGGCTAAGCTAATGCATCCGGCGAATAAGGGATGTGGAAAAAGTCGCTTTGTCTGTAATAGCCAAGCGGGATGTTGCGATTCGTTTGTCGGTTCATCCATCGTAGCGCGTTTTTCCATCGACTTCAATGCAAAGGGATTGCAAATCTCAAATGGCAATGGCCAGCATATTCCAAAACAGAGCGGGAGAGGGTCGTTTATACCTTGATGTCGACCATCGGAGCAGCGGTGGCGCTATACCGCGCTCGAATCGGTGCCACCACGTTGTTGATAAACTCATCCACTTGCTCGGGTGACCGGCCGACAAACGCCATAGGAGCGACCAAGCTGTCGATATCCAAGCCTGCGTAAATCGCGTCCGCCTTGAGGCGTTCGAGCAGATCGTTGGGCTTGCCTTCCTCATTCACCACCACCGACGCAGCGCGACTATGTTGGCGGATCGATTCATGAATCTTTTGACGATCTGCACCCTTCGCAACCGCCGCCATCATGATCGCTTCGGTAGCCATGAAGGGCAATTCTTCCGCTAAATGCTTGGCGACTTGCTTCTCATGCACGACCATGCCACGCGAGACGTTCTGCATCAGCATCAAGCAAGCATCGATTGCCAAAAATGCTTGCGGGATCACCAGCCTGCGGTTGGCGCTATCATCCAACGTGCGCTCCATCCACTGCACTGCGGCGGTCTGGGCGGTCGACGACTGCAGCGACATGACGAACCTAGCCAACGAACACATTCGCTCGCTTCGCATCGGATTGCGTTTGTAAGCCATCGCTGACGATCCGATTTGGTCCTTTTCAAACGGCTCTTCCAATTCCTTTCGACTAGAAAGCAAGCGAATATCGGTCGCCGTTTTATGAATGCTTTGGGCGATCCCCGACAACATATCCATCACTTGCGCATCCACTTTGCGAGGATAGGTCTGCCCGGTGACTGCATAGCTGGTTTGAAATCCCATGCGCTCGGCGACGTTCTGCTCCAACTTGCGAACTTTGTCGTGATCGCCGTCAAACAACTGCAAGAAACTTGCTTGAGTGCCCGTCGTACCTTTGGCACTGCGTGCCAGCAAGCTGTCGAGTCGATGTTGTAGCTCGTTGAGGTCCAGGACCAAATCATAAGCCCAAAGTGTGGCTCGCTTGCCCACCGTTGTCGGCTGCGCGGGTTGCAAGTGGGTAAACGCCAAACATGGCAGCGAGCGATACTTTTTCGCGAAATCTGCCAAGCTCAAGATGACGCTGGCAAGTCGATTCGCAATCAACTGCATTCCGCTGCGCATCAGCATCAGGTCCGCGTTGTCGGTTACATAGCAACTTGTTGCTCCCCAGTGAATAATTCCGCGAGCGTCGGGGCATTGATCGCCGTAAGCATGCACATGCGCCATCACGTCATGCCGTAATCGTCGCTCGTAATCTGCCACAACACTTAAATCGATGTCGTTTTCGAATTTTTTTAACTGCTCGATCTGAGCGTCCGAAATCGGCAGCCCTAATTCTTGCTCGCATTCGGCTAGCACGATCCACAGTTTCCGCCACAGTTTCGATCGGTTTTCGGTACTCCAAAGCTGAGCCATATCTTTCGAGGCATAGCGCGTGATCAGTGGATTTTCGTAAACGGAGTTGTCGGACATAGTGGTCTATTTCGAACGTGAGGGTTGGCGTCAATGGCGGTGATAATACTCAGCTGAACTACATGTTGGTTAAATCATCTTCGACCGCACTGCCCAAAAGGTCGTCGAGTACTTGAGCGAAAAACGCTTCGTGCTGGTGATCATGTGCATAGATCCGCACAATCGTGTGACTGATTGGCAACATGCGATACAACCCGTGCATTGTCAAGCTGCGAATTCTGCCTGAAGAGGAATCGAAATAGTAGTTCATCCCCGCCGTCGCGCCCACGGTATTGGGACGGTGAATGTGCTTTGCCAAATCCACTTGAAACGGCAATGACCTCAGATCGGACGGCAATCGGTCGCGAATGCATTCGCGCAGAATGCGCACGTTTGAGAATACGCTGCTACTTTCAGACTGATTTTCTGCAAAACTCAGGTTCCTTTGGCAAATCATTGTCCAAGGCACATCGCGATTCAGCCAACGCTGCCATCGCCGCCCAATTTCACTGAGCTTCGGGTCGGCGTTTTTTTGCCAGCGGCGGACATCGGTCAACAAAGAAAACTCGGTAAGTTGCAGGTAGTCGTCGAGGTGCTCGCGCGGATCGCCTGGAAACAAATAGCTGCGGCTATCGCGAAACAGTTCGGCTAACTCAAGATCGATGGCCCGTACAGTGCGATGAAAATAGACACTGCGAAACAGTTCGGCTTTCATCGCCATGAAATGCACCAACGCATGCATGCCGCGATCATGAATTGTCAGCCCGCTTTCGGTAAAAGAACTGTAATGCAGGATCCGTTGCATATCAAAGGCTCGCGGATTCAGTCCCGTCATGAAGGCATCCCGCAGCACAAAATCCATATTGTCGACCGTGTAGATGCCGCAAAACAAACTGCGCAGCAGATGCATCCATCGCGGTTGTTCGTCCCTGCCAGAATTTGCACTCAAGTCCTGCCGGACCTTATCTCCCTTGACTCCACTTTTGGGGCGCTGGATCAGCCAGGCAACGTCTGCAGGACGGAGCTTGACCTCCGCTGCAAACTCGCCAGCGGGCGACCGGCGAATTCCGGCTAGCATCTCACCCAGTTCGCTTTGGATTATGATCGCGCCTAGCGTCTCGTGAGTCAGTCCAAAGTGGCTGAGAAAATGTGCATCGAAGAAGTGCCCAAAAGGACCGTGTCCAACATCGTGCAAAAGGCCCGCCATCCGCATCAAACCATCAACGTACGGTTTGAGCGGAACCGTTGCATCCACCTCCTGCAGCGACTCGTAAAGTTGGTCCACAGCACGGCTAGCAACGTGCATGACGCCCAGAATATGCTGAAACCGACTGTGTTCGGCACTTGGAAAAACCCACCAAGCGGTCTGTAATTGGCGAATCTGTCGCATCCGTTGAACCCACGGATGGTCGATCACGTCTCGCTCGCAAATGGCCCCTGAAAGGGTGTCTGGTCCTACCGCTTGCGGAGCCACGAAACGGATGTAACCGTGGATGGGATCGTGAGTTAGGTTTTCTGATTGGTAGCGATCCATGGACGATATTTTACGGTCTCTCGCGGTGGCGTCCATCGCCGACGCCGAGCATTTTTTCGTCCAAACGGGCAATTAAAACGGTTAAACAACCATTTGCAGCCAAAAACCACCTTTTCGCCTGCTAAAACAATCCGCTAAGATAGTCTCAACTAGACCCAGCGAAGTCATGCAAGCATGCAGGGCTTTTGTTTCGCTTAGTAATGCCTCATGCTTGTCCCGGGTCAGCGAGACCAATTGGAATTCCAAACGCACGGATGTGATTGAAATACACAGGAGACTCTTCAACGATGGTCCGCACTCAATGTTTCACCGGCTTTTGTACCGGCTGGGTATTTTTGGCTGCGATCAGCCTTGTGCCGTCGGCAAACGCACAGGTCAAAACCGCTTATCAACTACTGCCCGATACAACTCAAGCGGTGATATGGATCCCCAACACCGCCAAGTTAGTTGAACACTGGGAACGTACGCAACTCTCACAACTTGCTGCCGACAGTGCCGTTAAGCCATTCTGGGACGATCAGCGCCAGGAAATTGAAAAACGTTTCCTTGATGCCGGCTGGCGATTGAATATCAAGCCGCAGGATTTGGCCGATATCGCCGATGGACAATTCAGCGTGGCGTGGATTGAACGTTCCGATGCGCGCAAGCCGTTTAGTCTCGCTTTGGTGGTTGACATCGTGGCGGATCGCAAAGCCGTGGACGACTTGATGAATCGTATTGACGAAGAATTAGTCGCTCGTAAAGCCAAAACACACGCTTTGACGCACGACGGCGAATCCATCAAACAGTACTCTCTCACCCGACCCGGTGAATTGCTCGTTCAAGAGACCTATTACAGCATTGTGGATCGCCAACTACTTTCGGCTGACGATGAGCAATTAATCAAAGACCTGATCTCGCGGGCCAAAGGCAAACCAACCGCCGGGAAAACGCTGGACGAGGATACAGTCTTTGTCGACGGTCGCGATCAACTCAAGCCGTCTCACGAATCGCAAGCTGAGTATTTTCTACGCCCTATCGGTTTTGCGAAAATCCTCAAAGCAATCGGCGGAAAACGCCGTGGCGGAAACACGGATATTCTGGCGGTCCTCGCAAACCAAGGCTTTTCAGCGATCAAATGTGTGTGTGGCGAACTCCTACTTGGCGGCCAGGACTACGACATCCAGCATCGGGGCTTCACTTTGGCCGAAAATCCGCTGCCAAAATCGGCGGCCATTCTGGATTTCCCAAATAAGGCCAAATCAGAAGTTCCAAACTTTGTAACGGAAAAAGTCTCTTCGTTATTGGTTGGCTACTGGAATTCACAAGAGGCATTTTGGAAAGTCGAAGGACTTGTCGACGAGCTTGCAGGCCAACCCGGCGTCTTTATGGAAGTGATCAAAGGCATCAAGACTGATCCCACAGGACCCAAGATCGATATCAAACAAGATGTGCTACCCTACTTAACAAACGATATTTACTCAGTTTCAGACACGGTTGACCCGATTACTACCGACTCGCATCGCAACCTAATCGCTTTGCGGTTAAATGCGCCCGACAAAATCAAGGCGGTGCTCCGGCAAGCGATGAAGAACGAGCCGGGAGCCGAACCGGTCGATGGTCCGGACGAAATTTGGAAAAAAGCTGCCGACGGTAGTGCTTCGGATCCGGATCTCACCACCGACTTCGGGGATTTTGGTACCGACGCAAACCCGCCTGCGGCTCCCGGTGCGACACCCTGGGTCAAAAGCTGGGCGATTGCGGTCCATGGCGACTATTTCATGTTCGCCTCCCACGTCGAAATGATCAAAGACGCGATTGCTCAAGCCAAGTCTGGACTAACCTCTCCTCTGAAAATTGAACCCAGCGTCGAGCGCATTCAAGCCGCGCTCACCAAAGCCTTCGGCGACGATCCCAATTGTTTCCAGCAACTCGTCCGTAGCGACCTGTCCTACCGGATGCAGTACGAATTGTTTCGCAGCGGTCAACTGGATCAATCCGAAAGTATGCTGGCAGGCTTGCTGGACAGGCTGCTACAGAACGGCACCGAGATCAAATCGGGCGACGCCAAGAAGATCAACGGCGAACGACTGCCCAAGTTCGAAGACATCGCCCATTACTTGCAGCCCAGCGGCATGGTTGTGCAATCCAAGGCTAAAGGTTGGGCTTTTGGAAGTCTGCTACTAGCGAGTCCAAATCCTAAACCCAACGGTGAAACCGAACTCAGCGGAACCCCCGAAACACGGGTGAGCAATACCGATGGCGGCGAAAAACGTCAGTAGTCCAGTGCTCAATAGTTCCAATTCGGTACTGTTAACGGCCTAGCGTTCCACGCCAAATGGTCCCTGTGGACTAATTTGCCTTTCCTTACGCTCGCGTTGCAGTGAATCAATTTGACACCATCTGAGGTCACTGCGACCTCTTCGATGGGGACTTTTCGGCAAACTTTAGCAAAAGCGGTCAAAATCCGATAGAATTTCGAAAAAGAAACAACGGCACACCGTTTGATAAATGTTAAGAGTAGTCGGCAAGAATCCGCGTCGCGGCAGTTGTTTGCTGATTTAAGGCTCTCTCAATCCCCAAGGTGTAAAATGCGGAAGTTTCTTGTTTCAGCCTGCTATTGCTTCGCGTTGCTGTTTTTTTGCTCCGCCGCTCCAGCGGCCAAAGCCGATCACGGTTATCGCAGCAGCAATGGTGGTTATAGCGGCGGCTATGGTGGTGGATACGGTGGCGGTTACAGTGGCGGCTATTCTGCGCACGATTGCCAAGGTCATAATTCAGGGTACGCGCAGTATCAATCGACGATCGTCCCGGTATATCCCGGCGGCATTTACCAGTCGTATTCCTTTGGCGGCGCGCCGCTTGGTGGTTACTCAAACTACGGACAAGTTGGTTTTCCATACCCCGGTGCAGCCTACAGCGCTGGCTATGGCCCTGGCTCCTATGGCCCTGGCTCCTACGGCCCTGGCTCCTACGGCCCTGGCACTTACAGTTCCGGCTTTTACGGCTCCGGATACCGTTCCACGCTGCCCCGCGTGCAGCTGAGAATTGGGTTCTAGAGCGGATCCTTGGCGCCGAGACGAAACACGTGGGTCAGCCTCTCCGAGGCGGACAGACCGGCGTCTCGGAGAGCCGCAGCTATGTGGTAGTTCTCAAGCTGCCGGTCACCTTAAAGCTCTTAGTTTGAATTGACCGGCAGAGAATGGGTTTTCTCTGTCGGTTTTTTTGTTTGAACAATGGTAGGGGTTTGACTTACCAAGCGTTGGGCATGAATATAGAAAAAGACGGCTGCAACTTATCTATTGGAAGATTCGACCCCTCACGCGACCTCAATCAAGCATCAAGCCTCCAGAGTGAAGACAGAAGCGGACCTAATTCGCGAAGCTTTGGCAGGCGAGAGCCGATCGTTCGGGGTACTCGTCGAACGATTCCAAGACCGCTTATTCAACGCCATGCTGCACGTCACCGGTTCCCATGATGAAGCAGAAGACGTTGTTCAAGATTCTTTTGTCCAAGCTTTCTTGAAACTGAGTAGTTTTCAGGGAAACAGCCAGTTCTTCACCTGGCTCTATCGCATCGCCTTCAACAACGCGCTCAGCCGCCGAAGACGCCGGCGCGGGGAAATGTCGCTTGACCAAAGCCGCGAAATTACCGGTAGTGATCCCCAAGACCGCCATGAAGCGCCCGACGAACCGATTCTTCGGCAAGAAAGTGTTACCTTGGTTACCGCCGCGCTTCAACTTCTGACTGAAGAACACCGCACAATTTTAGTGATGCGCGAAATGCAAGAACTTGCCTACGAAGACATCGCCGAAATCCTGGAAATTAACATTGGCACCGTCCGCAGCCGACTTTCGCGAGCCCGCAATCAATTGAAAAGGCAACTGGAAGAAATGCTCGAAAAGCAATAATCGAGTCCATCGTTAATTAGCCAGCCGGCTTCGATTCGGCGGCGATCTGATTCTTGGCATATGCCGTCAGCCCCGCGATCGTTTCGGCGCACTTCGTATTTCCTGCGGGCACAGCGATCGACTTCAAAACGTTTAGCGCCTTGTCCGGACGCTGTTTCTGTAGCAACACTTTCGACAAATTGATTTGCAAGGTAACACGGTTTTCTGAGAAGCGTCGAATGTGTTCGGACATCAGTGGAATCGCATTGTTGAGATCCTGCCCAGCCAGCAGGTCGCGAATCAGCTTCGCCAAATGTCCTTGCGGTAGCTCCAGCGTTCCCGTGCTGCGAAGTTGAATTAAGGCACGGACTGCTTTCTGATGTTCTCCATTCTCAATGAGTCGTTGCAGGCGAGACTCAGCGGTCTCCTCCGTTGCCATCGCCTGCGACGCGAACAAATCCGCAAAGTCATCGGCGCTGGGCGCGGGCGGAATGAACATCGAACGCGGTACGACCGTTGGCGCTAGCGGCTCTGCCGATTTTTTGCTTTGGCCTTTCGGCTTGGATTGCTTGATTCTCACCGCTGTTTCCGATCGGGGGCGATGCGTCGAATCGACCAATTCAGCCGCCTCTTTTTCGAGCCGTTCGTGTTCAAAATCGCGTCCTTCATGCCCCTTGATAACAGTAACCAAATCCCACCCCTCGCAATCCACCCAGCCTCGCGCTAACCATACGAAACCTACTGCCACACCCATCGCAAATCCCATCAAATGCAGCACGCCCGCCGAAATTCCAAACTGCCCCATCGCTACGTTGAAAATTTCCAACGCAAACTGCAAAAAACCAAACATCATGATGGGAATCTCAGTCGTCCCCATCCGAAATCCAAACTGATAAAACACTTCGAATTCGTTGCGTGGGGCCCAGACGATTGCAATTCCGAGAATGCCAAAGATCGCTGCACTTGCACCCAACGACCCACCTACACCGTTAATACACATCAGCAGTTGTTCGAGGGCGCTCTGCGCGACACCAATTCCAACGAAAATTCCCAGAAACTGTGCCAAACCAACTTTTCCTTCAACTACCAATCCGAACGCCCACAACGCGATCATGTTGAACAGTAGATGCAGAAAATTTGCATGCATGAAAACGCTCGTCAGCCACTGCCATGGCTTGAGACCATGACCATATTGAAGTGACAGGATCAGGCCCGAACTCGCATTGTGACGCGACTGCGATGCCGCCACGAGCTTGGCACGCTCCTCGGGCGAAATCGACTCGTCGCTATGCACTTCGCCTACCAAGTCCGCGTCTCGGGCGGCATCGACGATTACCTGCAACACTGACGTATCTAATGCGACCATCGAACGCGGCACGGCGAAGAACAAGGCCGTATTGAGCACGATAAGCCCAACGGTAGCGATCGGCAAATGGTACAGCGGTGCGTCGGTGTTGTAAGGAATCATCGGAGGTTAATACCATCTAACGAAAAAGCGTAACCGAAACACGATGGACCATGAAGTCCAAGCAAACTCGTGCGGATCGTGCAAGACGTCTCACTCTGAGAATAACGTCTCAATTCGCACGCTTCCAAAGCAGGCTGGATCAAAAATCTTCAGGTAGTTTTCATGCTACTCTACTTGTATCCCCTCGAAAAACCTTGATAAGCAGCGAATTTCCAAAACAATCGCGAGTTGACGCGAATTGGTACGAAATGTGTACTCTACTTAAACATCGGACGCCAGTTTAACAGGTACCCAGATCATGAAATCCAAAATACTTAGCTTACTTATTGTGGTTGTACTGGCTGGAGTCAGCCTTGCACAAAATGTCGCCCTAGCTCCGATTAGCAATTGGACTTACTATAACCACGCCAGCACTGCCGAAGAAGGCTTCTTACGCGGTCAAGCCGCCGCTGTTCAAGCTGTGGGGCAAGCGAACTACATGCAATCATTGGCTGCCGTGAACTATGCGGAAGCTACGCGTCTGCAGATCGAAAACAATCGTCTCTACGTCAAAACTAATCTCGCCAACCGCGAAGAAGTTCAAAGTTACCGGGAACGCTATGCCCGCCGACCCATTACCAAAGAGCAATGGCAAGAATACTCGAAAAGAGCCCTTCCTGATCGCTTGAACAGCGACCAGTACAGCAGCGGAAAACTCGTTTGGCCCCACATCCTTCGAATGGAAGAGTATGCGCCGCTTCGAAAACGCATTGATGTGCTAGTTGCCACTAGGTCTGTTGAAGATAGCGGCGATGGCAGCCCCTCTCAGCGAGAGATCGCATCGCTGATTGACACGATGAAAGTCCTGCTGCGGGAAAACATCGAAACACTGTCTTCCTCTCAATACGGCAATTCCAAGTGGTTTCTGATCTGCCTGGATTATGAGATGAAACAACCACTTACCACAGTCGATACGCCGCAAACTGCGATTCCGCTGAAGCCCAAGCTTACACCTGACAACCGTCAAGCGGTCAATTAGGCTTTGATTCAAAAGGGGTCTGACCCTTTGGAGGGTCAGACCCGTTTTGACAGAGTCCAGCACTAAACCATTAGGAATCATTATTCGGGGAATTGCAGCCTTTATTCTAAGTTGCCCAACGTTATTAAAATACACTGCGTCTCCCCACCACGGGCGTCTTCTCACTTCGAGAGGGCGCCTTTTTTTTTGTACTGATTTACCGCGTCCCTTTTGTTTAATTCAACCGCATTCCCTTCGGGTGTAGCGTTGTTGGAGAAACGCGGCCTGATGCGGAATGCGGTTAAATAAACGACGTATTCTCGTGATTGTTCGGCGAAAGGCATTTTCAATCAGCCTTACTAGCTCGAGTGCCCGATTCGATTGAGTTATCATGGAACGCTTCTAAGCGGACCAACGCTAACTTCGTCGCAACCCGTGGAGTTCATGATGCATTCGCCTTTTATATGCTGCCTACTCGCTGGGTGGTCTCTCGCGGCATCTCTAGCGACTGCCGATGAACCCAAACGCGTCGTCTCCATCGGCGAAATCAAATTCACGGTCCCGGATCAGTTTGAATTGGTGCAGGTCGCTGCTGAACCGCTGACGAAGTGGCCGCTGGTAGCGGATTGGGATAAAAACGGTGATTTGCTGCTCGTCGAATCGGCAGGGGTAGGGAAACCGATCGTCGAACATAACAAGCAAGAACTCCATCGCATTGTGCGACTAATCGATCATGACCGAGATGGGCAGTTCGATTCTCGCCACGTCGTCGCTGACAAGCTCCCGTTCACCGAAGGCGTACTCGCGCTTGGCGATGAGCTGCTCGCGTGTGCGCCGCCCAACATTTATCGTCTTTCGGACAAAGACGGTGACGGAATTTGCGAGCAGCGCGAGGTGTGGTTCGATGGCCAAACGATTACCGGCTGTGCGAACGATTTGCATGGCCCATACTTAGGTCGCGACGGTTGGATTTACTGGTGCAAAGGAGCATTTGCGGAACAGAACCACAAACTCTTGGATGGCAAACTACTTAAGACCACCGCTGCGCACATCTTCCGCCGTCGCATCGACGGCGGACCGATTGAACCGGTGATGACCGGCGGCATGGACAATCCGGTCGAAGTCGCCATCACACCCGAAGGCGAACGATTCTTCACCAGCACCTTTCTGCAACACCCCGGCGGAGGCCTCCGCGACGGCATCGCTCACGCTGTTTACGGTGGCGTCTTCGGCAAACCCCACCACGTCATTGACGGCCACATCCGCACCGGTCCGCTTATGCCCATTATGACGCAGCTCGGACCCGCGGCCCCTAGCGGTTTGATTTGCCTCGATTCCGACAAATTGGTTCAGCCCGCGCTGCCGCATCAGCGAACCTTAGTGGCCGCGTTATTCAATCTTCAAAAGGTAACTGCGCATCAACTGCAACCAAGCGGAGCAAGCTATACGACCGCCAATCAGGATCTGGTCGTCGCCGATCGCATCGACTTCCATCCGACTGATATCCTCGAAGACTCCGATGGAAGTTTGCTGATCATTGACACTGGTGGATGGTATGACCTGTGCTGCCCCACTTCGCGTATCGACCAAAAGACCGCTTTCGGAGGCATCTATCGCCTTAGCCGCAGGGGACAAACCACCCCGACAAACCGAGGCGTAAGCCAAATGGATCTCGGAAGTCTACCGACCGTTGAACTGGTTAGTCGTTTACACGCCGCGTCATCTTGGATCGCAAGAAGCGCCTTGCTCGAGGTACGGCACCTCAGCGGCGAACGCGCAAATGATTGCGTTCGTGTCTTAAGCAATGAACTGAGTGAGCGCAAGAATCCATTATCACAGCGACTCGAATCGCTCTGGGCGCTATGCGCCCTCGGCGATGGATCAGCCCTCAAGAGCATTGCCCAACAGATAACATCCGACGAACCATCGATTGCGCATGCTGCCTGTAGCGCAGTTGCGCTGCACCGTTATGCCCCTGCTAGGCCTGAATTGGAGAAAGTGGTACGCCGAGCACCCCTTCCAATTCGACGCGTTGCCGCTGAAGCACTGGGTCGCATCGGAAACGACGAGTCCATGGCGGCGTTAATGGCCAGTCTCTTGATCGATGCGCCCGATCGCGCGCTAGAACACTCGGTCACCTTTGCGTTGATTGCGCTCGATAACGCAGATTCCGTTGCTTCCTACGCAACTATCGCCCATTCTCCTCGCCAACAACAAGCCGCAATGACCGCGCTCGATCAACTAGGGGCCGCTGACCGGCTGACGGTTGAATATATGCTCGCCGCGGTCGATCAAGCCGACCGCCAATGCGCGGATACTGCGGCCGAACTACTCAGCAAACATCCAGAGTGGGCTTCGCGATTCGCTTCAAAAATTCGCGAGCGCTTTCAACAAACTCGAAACACGGGTGAACTCCCCGCTTCGCTACTGACTATTGCTCGCGGTTGGAAAGAGACTGCAGCCATCCAGGAACTCGTCGGTGCATCGCTCAAGTCTGCGTACAACGCTTCGCCTGCTGCTCAATCGGATCTGACGCAATTGCTCAGCATGTATTCGGGCGCCGCGCTTCAGTCCGAGTGGGACGCGTCCATTGCCGAGTGGTTGCGGAAATCGGAACCAAGTATCCGCGAACACCTGCTGCAATCTCTGACACACATCAATCTTTCCGGCGCCCATGAAATTCAAGCATCACTGTTGCAGCTTGCCAAACAATCGACATCTGAAACACAGCAACTGACGTTTCTCGCTGCGCTCCCCAGCGGCACCGATCCCAACGACCCCGCGCTCGAAACTACTCTGCTGCGATCGCTTCAGTCGAGCGATCCGACCACGGGTCAAGCCGCCACATCGGCCCTTAAACGCCTCAAACTCAGTCGCGAGGCCGGCACACAACTTCTCGCAAATTTGAAAGTCCAACCGCCGCGCGACCTGTTCACCTCCGTCGAGGCGATCCATCGGCTTGGCAACGATGAGCTCGATGAAAGCATGCTGAACACGCTCGCCGATCTACCATCGGCCAAAACGCTTTCGATGGATCAATTGCTCAATTTATATCGCAATCGAGGAGACAAACTCAAGGGCCTCACTGAACAAGCTATCAAGAAACTCAGTCGTTCACCGGAAGATGTCGAAGCTAAAGTCGACGCGTTGCTTGCCAAGCTCGGCCCTGGCGACCCGATTCGCGGTCTGCAGTTGTTTCGCAGCAACAAGACTGCTTGCAGCAGTTGTCATCGCCTCGGCTATGTCGGCGGCGAAATTGGCCCCGAACTTTCCCGCATCGGCGGCAGCCGCACACGCCGCGCTCTGCTCGAAGCCATCCTGTTTCCCAGCGCAAGGCTCGAACAAAGTTATCAGCCTACTCGCATCCTGACACTCGACGGTCAAGTCTACAACGGCATCGTCAAGCACACTTCCAACGCGAATACGCTCGATCTTCAACTAACCGCCGACAAAACCATTTCCCTCTCAACGGCGGAGATCGAGCGCCAAGAACCCAGTCAAGTTTCCATCATGCCCGCCGGCATGTTAGAACTGCTCACTCCCCTTGAACTCGCGGACCTATTAGCCCTACTGGAATCCGGCAAGTAGCGACAAAGTCATGCCACTTAAAAACTTTGTCTTATCAGGGAAATCCGCCAACAAACGGCTTCGATGCTTTTGTTCCATTACGAGCACTAGGTCGGCCCATTCCAGATCGTTTTCTCGTATCAGTCGTATCCCACGCTTGATCAAGAGGCATCGCGGCCAACTAGGAGTCGCATCGAGTAGCCAACCACGCGCGGACGGCGACCGGCTGAGCGAAAAGGAGATGCGCTTGGTCAATCAAGTCGATCTTCCATGGTTCGCACACTGTATTCTGTCGCTTTGTCCAACTTGCCGGCGCAAGTGTCCACGGATCATGGTCGATCTCGCCTCGGTACAAGTGACCTTTGCGATCGGCGCTGTAGAGGCAGTAGCGTGCCGTCAACCAATGCTCGAGCGTGCCAGATCGAGCATGGAAGGTTTCACCGGTCGCTCGATAACTTGCATCAAACGTGGCTGGCGGCTCACCGCGATGCGTTCGCTCACTTCGGTAAGCGATTACCTCTGAATCATCCTTGGACAACGACATGTTCGCATCCATGTAAGGCAAATTGAACGTTGCCCGCGCTGCACGAACGGCAATTCGATTTGCAGCGTCAAGCGAGAAGAACCAAACTCCAGGCTTGCCGTCATAAATCACGTAGGTGCGAACATTCAATTCCAGAAAGCGACTCAGCTTCGGAATTGATGGACAGCATCTGGGTGCGATATCCGACATCAAGAACGGCACTACACCGATCCAGGCTATGCAATCACGTGTGTCGAGCGTAAGTCCTTTGGGAAGCAGCGGTGCCAAAACACTAGGATCGACAGGCCAATGAGCAAACAGCAATTCCGACCAAGTCATCCGCATGATCCAAGGATGTTTTGGCAATTGCCAAGTGCGATCAGTTGCTGAGGTCATACAGATCCCTCAATGCCGACTCAAGCTCGGGGAACTGAAATGCAAAACCTGCGTCGGCCAATCGCTTCGATACAACATAGCGACCGTAAAGTGCAAGTTCTGCATCGGTGCGAAACACTAATGGAGCCCCGATACGGACCATCCACTCGAAGGCAGGCAGGCCAATTGGCATCCTGATTACCTTGCGAAGCGTCTGCATGAACTCCACTTGGGAGACTGGGTTCGGCGCAGAGACGATGTAGACGCCAGACATCGAATCGTCGGAAATCGCTTTGGCAAACACATTGTTGAGATCGTTTTCGTGAATCCACGACATGCCCTGCGTGCCTTTTCCAACTTTGCCACCGAGGCCGAGTTTCGCGATCAACCCAAGGGTCGACAGCGCACCGCCACCTGCACTGCGATCACGA
This sequence comes from Planctomycetia bacterium, assembly GCA_031367855.1. Classification (GTDB taxonomy): domain Bacteria; phylum Planctomycetota; class Planctomycetia; order Pirellulales; family Pirellulaceae; genus Aureliella. Next base: position 29,418 of record JANLQO010000317.1, read on the forward strand.
CCGACAACAAAGCTGGTGCGCATGATGACGCCGCGCTGATTGGGTAATTTACTTGCCGCGAACGCCGCTTCCCACGCCCGACCGATCGTAGGCGCAAATCCGATGCCCTCCGGACTGTCCTCATCGCAAACGACGGATGGCGGGTCACCATAAATGTGAGCCGTACTCATTTGCACCCAAACGGGCGGAGGTGAGTTTACAGCACGCATCGCCTCGCCCAGCGCCCGCGTCGATTCGACACGCGATCGCAGAATCTCGTCCTGGTGATCGGGCGTCTTGATACAGTTCACCGTCCGGCCCGCCAAGTTCACAACTGCGTCGGCTCCATCGAGGACTGCCGTCCAATCACCAAGCGTTCGACCATCCCAGAAATGATGTGACAAGCGAGGATCCGCCTTCGGCTTAGACCGCGACAGAATCTTCACATCGGCGCCAACCCCAGCAAAATGCTCTGCCATGGACAGCCCCAAGAACCCGCTGCCGCCGGCAATCACAATTCGTTTGTCAGATAGATTTGTCATCGCACCGTAGTTTTTGAATTATCAGCTCGCCACGAGCAGCTATAGAAGAAACCGCAAATAGCCATGACCATTCACTGCAAACCATCTCAAAATGGTTGAGGCAACACGAAGAGTACTGCTAATGGACGTCGAACAGGCCAAGGAGAAGTAAGTGGACAGCCAAATGCACAGGACAGGCCCTCCTGTGCGCGCTGGCGAAAAGTGGTTGTTGTCAAATTGACTGCTCAATTACGTAGGGTTTCTTGGTGCGGGAGACATTGAGTTAAACTCACGTCGGTTTGTCCAAGCTCCGCAGTTTAACTTGGAAGCCAAGTCGCTCCGGTCAGGGCGACTCGGATCCAAGAAATCTTCGGCCAAGTAGACAGTGCGAATGGCTAGATCGATATTCTCAAATGTTTGACAATTCTTGCGTCGGCCCAGATACAGGTCGATGGTGGCTCACGCTTGTAACCATCCTTTAGTAAACCCAGCGCGGTGCAGTCATTCGACTATTTAGGGGCATCGCTGCATCAATCGCCATAATATCCATCCGCCTGAGGATGACCAAATCGCCTTGAACCAATTCGGCGGCGGGTATCTCGCTCTCCTTGCCCTCGCGAACAACATGTGCGACGCGAACAGACTGCTTTTGCAATGCAGAAAGCGCGTTCGCCGCCGTCCACTCTGTGAAAAAGCCAATCGCCGCATTGATAACGATTACAACAAGAATCGCACCGGCCTCTATGTAATCTCCCATCGCAATAGTTACGGCCGTCGCTGCGACAAGCAACAAGACGATCAAACTCGGAAACTGCGACAACAGTATATCGAAAGTCGTTTGCTGTTTTGCTTGAGGCAGAGTGTTCGGTCCTGACTTCGCGAGTCGGCTTTTAGCTTCTGCTTGAGGCCTTGTAAGTTACTTGAAGAGTGAATTGAATTGTTTGCACGACACGCGATTTACAGTTGTTGGCAACATCTCTACCTCTCCTTTTATTGGACGAAAACTAGCGTTTGACAAATGCCCTTGCATTTCTAATCGCGGTCATCATTTCACCGATTTAAAAACTCCAGCAAATCGCTGACAAGCCGCAGGCGATGAGTAGCAAACAGGCCGTGCGGCGCACCCTCGTACTCAATCAGTGTGGACTTGGGGATGAAGCTTGCAGCGGCCCGGCCAGTTGCGTCAATAGGAACTGTTTTGTCCGCTGTACCATGAATGATCAGTGTTGGAACACGAATCGATGGGAGATCAGGGCGAAAATCGGTGGTCGCAAATGCATTCGCGCAGCTTAAAGTAGCCTTTAGACTCGCTTGCATGGCGACACTCCGAGTCCACTCAAGCATTTCGTTGCTAACTGGTCTCGACAACGTCCCTACACCGAAAAAGTCTTCAAAAAACGAAGCAAAGAATGCGGCTCGGTCACTTTTCATATTCTCAATCATTTGCTCGAAAGTCGACTGCGGTACACCATGGGGATTGTCGACCGTCATTAACATGTAAGGGACAATCGACGCGACCAACGCAACCGACTTGACATTACGTCCAGAATGCTTCGACATATAACGAGCCACTTCCCCTCCTCCCATCGAGAATCCAACAAGCGTTGCATCAACCGCATCACAATGTGTCATTACATCTGACAGATCATCAGCAAGTGAATCGTAATCGTAACCGCTCCAAGGTTGCTCAGATCGCCCAAAGCCACGTCGATCGTAAGCAATCGTCTGATAACCCGCTTCAACCAACGATAGTGCGACGTCATCCCAACTATCGGCTGAAAGCGGCCAACCGTGAATCAAGATAACGGGTCGGCCCTTTCCCCAGATTTTTGTGTAGAGTTGAACGTTGTCTCGGGATGTGGTGAAAGGCATTGTTGAATCTCCTGAATGCTCAAGCATAAGCGGTCGAAGAATGCCTTTAGAGCATATCGCATTCCCAAAAATTACTTTCCGGCGTGAAGATTAAACATCTAGTGAAGTCCATGGCGAGGCCTAGACCGTTGTGCTGTTGTGATACTTCTGCATCTCAAACTCGATCGCGCAAACCTTCGACACCATTTGATTCGGCACAATGGTCACAACAGTAGATAACTCCGTTCCCTTCTAGCCCATGCCCTATGATGCGGCACTGGCAGTGAGGACAGGTTGGAGCTAAAGCCTGAATTGCGCATTCAAAGCTATCGAAAAAACTTGACTTCCCATCACTAATGATTTCGAAGCACTTGTCATATTGATTTCCACAGGTCTCGCATGTTTTCATGTTTCTGCCCTCAGGTAAAGTCGCAACGAATTTAATCTCAGATCGAGACTTTGGATGCGAAAGCGGAAATGCAATCGCCATGCCAGCAGTTGATAGAACGACCGTTAGTTGCGTTAAAGGCTCAGCCAGTTTCTTTGTCTCCATTATGATTCGTAGCCATTTCGGGTTTTACTTGGGGATGTGACTTTATCTTCCAGTGACCTAGCTGGGCAAGCGTTGCAAGTACCAGAAACGCCTGGACGGTACCAAGAATTGCTGTGGCTTCTCTACCCATTACCCATGCCAGCCGCAAGACCAGCCTAGTAGACATGCGCATTGTCTCAGCTATGTCCGACAGATCAAAAAAATCCTCTGCAACCTTACAGCACACATCGTCCATGATAAGTTTCCCGCAGTCTACGATTCCCATTCTCGAGTTTAAAGATTGCATCACACGTTAGCGTTGATCCCGACAGGCTCAGGGCATCAATCGCTAACAGCAATCGTTTCGAGTGTCTTGGCGTGGCTATTAAGTCGCAACAGCTCAGGCGTCACAGCCACATGAGTCACTAGTGTTGCAAGAATCGCTCGATTGCCAACCTTCCATGGCTTGCTTCGAATTTCTGTTCAGATGGACATGGCGGTCGACATGCGATATCCAGCTAAGCGGAATAAAATGGTGTTGATTGTCTGGGCTGTCCTTGCGTGTTAGCTTGATTGCGCTTGCTCCAACGTTATCAACGACACCTACTTTTTTGCCACATGAAGCAATGACACTCATATGCTCTCTAATACCGGCAACGCCGACATCTTCGCCTTCTGAATTCCCCAATCCAGTTTTCTCTTTGACAAAATCAACCACATTTTCAGTCGCTTGAGCGATTTTGGATCCGACGCTTTTTGCCGCGTCCGCAACAGAATTTCCCGCATCTGCGAGATTGTTCGAAATAGTATTTGCCACGGTGCCACTCCATAAAAAATAGGTTTAACGATACAGAAACCTCATCCCGCCAGAAGTAAGGTCTCCGTGACCTCGAAAAACGGTCTCTAGCGGTATTAGCTTACAGGCGCTCATTGACGGACGCTTCTCTGGATGTTGAAATGGTCTTCAACCCCAGCCTTCTCAGAGATCTTCTAAGCTTTTTAAGTCCGCTACGGATACTTCGAAGTGAAAGGAACGTTTGACTTCCTACGGAACAGCAAACACCATGCCGCAACTTAAAGTAATGAACAACGAGCTATTTCGAACGATTTACGATCAATGACTGCAAGTTTGATGATCACTATGAACTTTCTTGTAGCAGTGCATTATTTTTGTTTATGCTTCGAGTTGTCACCCGCGAGGAATTCGTTTGCGGTAGTTAACGACCACCCGCTTTCGCCGTCTAACTCCAGTACGATGCTATGGAACCGGGCAACATTAGGACGGTGACTGATACTTACCAAAGTTGCACCTGTGGATGCTAACTTTTCGTAGATCTCGGTTTCATTCTCCTCGTCCAAGGCGCTGGTCGCTTCATCTAGCACGATGAACTTTTGATCGGAGAGGAAGACCACACGCTGTTGCTCGCCCAACGAAAGCGTTTTACTCCAGTCGCATTCAGCGTCTAGTCCACCGAATCGATCGATCAACATTGGCAATCGCACAGTAGCAATGCTTCGGCAAGATCTTGCTCACTCAATTGCGGGTTGTTGGGATACATCAGTTGATCGCGGAGCGTCCCGACTACCATGCACGGTCTCTGTGGAAGAAATAGAATATCGTCCAACGGCGGTCGGGAAATGGATCCTTTACCCGAGATCCACAGACCTGCAAAAGCTCGCAACAATAAGCTTTTGCCGCCCCCACTTGCACCTACGATTAAGAGCCGAGTTCCGTGCTCAATTGCGAGTTGAAGGTTATCAGGTCCTCGAAGCAGCCCGGCGCGATGCTGAGCCAGTCATCTACGCAGTCGGTGGGAATCGAAACGACGCGAGTTCTGTCAGACCGCTAACGCGCTCCGGTTTGGCACACCGGGGCGTCGGGTGTGGCAGCGCAATTGAAAAGTTAGTTGGTCAGTGCTAATAACAGTATCGTGCTTGTAGTCACTCGGAGTTTTTGTCGAGATCATCGGCGATCTTGAGTAGTTGGTTAATGCTGGAAAAAGCACCAGTCGCGAATATTGCGATCAGAATTGCGATTGTAAAACCGACTACCACTGACCAAAACATCGACGTGATGCCCATCGTTATAATCAGCAACTTGACTTGCCATCTTCTTATCTGACCAGCGGTCTCGATTACCAGCTGACCGATCGGCGTGATCGAGTGCAGTGGAATTCTTGTTTTCGTGTTCAATGAGATGAAACTAACTACATCACCAACGAATTCATCCAGATTCGTCCAATAAGCGTTATGATCGGCAAGCAGAGATCCTTCGTTGCTTACTTCTTTGTGGTCGCCCACATCGCCTGCTCGTCACGGCTTGGCGGGCTGCTCAATTTGTATTCGCGGCGGGCCGCGTGATTTAGTCCAAATCAGTGGTGCCCCGAGTTCGTTGACGAATACTCCGTCGTGTGATTGCCGACTGGCAACTGTCTTCCCGCCAATAACAATCTGATCGTCTTGATCGAATCATCTCGGGCCCTCATCACGAATTCGCAAGTGTTCGTTGGAAACGACTCGAAATGGCTCGTTAATGAGGTCGCTCACAAAGACGACTTGTCTAAGACTCGTAACTGGGTAGCGAACGTCCTCACAACTTATAAAATCGGCGTTTTAGGATGCTTTTCGCAAGATACACTTGCGAAAAGCGAACGGAGGTTACAATGACGAAGACATCGCGAAGTCAATCGACGCTGCGTCGGTTGCCCAATCTCGTCAAGAAAGTTTCTCATGAGCAACGCACCTGAATTGCGAGCGGTAACCACCAAGACGGTTGTAGGGGTCAAAGGTCCCAGTAAGATCCGGATCTATAGTCATTCCGCGTTGCTCTATTGGTGGCCGGTTTGGCTGGTAGGTTACATCATGGCAGCATTGACCTATTACCAAGGCGAAAAGATCAAAATTGCTGATACCGAAACGATGTTTCACCACAGTAGCAATCTGGGGCTTATCTTTTTTGGAGTCCTGTTCCTGGTGATTTTGGTTACAAACTATTCTGTACGCGGCTTAGCGTCTGGAATCGTGATTCTGGCGTTAGTCCTCACGTTTGTTTTGCTGCTTTATTTCAATGTGTGGGAACAAGTTTTCGGCTGGTTCCTAAGTCACAAGATCTATCTCAACGCAAACGCCTATCTGTGGTTTTCAACGCTTCTGTTCGCGATGTGGTGCATCGTCGTATTTGGTTTCGACCGAATTAGCTATTACGAGGTCGAAGCAGGACAGATGACCTTTGAGTCTTTGTTTGGGTCGGGATCCAAGAGTTATAACACTCAAGGAATGATGCTCGAGAAACACCAAGATGACGTGTTTCGCCATTGGTTGTTGGGATTAGGCTCAGGCGACATGCAGGTTCGAACCTCAGGCGCGACCCGAGAACAACTCGACATTCACAATGTTCTGTTCGTTGGGCACAAGATCGCAGCGATGCAGCATCTCATCGCCGAAGTTCCAGAACAATAGCGTTGCTCTCATTTCAAATCGAGTTGTGTATCAAAAAGGCAACGAGCCTTGGGCCAGACGTACGCAATAGGTTTGGTGGGCTAGGCTCGCGTTCCTACGACGCCAAACCTGTTGCGACATTGTAGGGGCAAGCCCGACCGTCGCGCGCCGCGTTTTGCAAGCATGTGGCGGTAGAGTAAATGGCGAGACAGGAGCGGCAGCTTTTGCTAGGCATGAAGCGCATGAAGCCCACGGCGTTCCGTCTCGTTTAAGAAAATCCTGGAATTGCGATCAGAGAGTAGGCAACTAGGTGACCGGTCCATGCCAACATCATTCTCGTTATTTGCAGAGCCACCTCCGCTACCAATCGCAAATAGTTGGCTTTTGGATTAGCCTCAATGGAACAACTTGGAGTCTTATTACGGTTGTGCCCTGTGGCACTATTTCGCTTTCAAACGCTCAATCATCGATTGTGTGGGTGTCCACCGCTTGCTCTTCGTTTGCCTTTAGCTCAACTGTCCCTAACCAGTGCTTTTCCGCAGTAGAGGTCGATGCAGCGCTCAATGCAATTTCTACGTCAATTGGCATCCCACTGAATGTGTAGTAGCCGTTAGCGTCAGTCTTGACTGTCTGGCGATTAATATCGAATCCATAGAATGCGTTACGCTTTCGATTCTTTGGTTCGAGTCTTACGCGAAGTGTGGCGTGGACAGAACGCCCAATAATTGGCCTGCCTTTGGAGTCTACCAAGTGTCCGCGAAACTGCTGTGTTGGATGGAGGTATAAACGCAATATTCGATGTGGGTTTTCCGCAACAACCACACCCGCCATCGATTGGTCCTTCGTTGTTGCCAAAGCACCGACTTGGGTACAACTCCTCAATGTTTGCCAAATAGCCAATCGAGCCCTCGATCAATGAATTGAAAATAGCCAAATGCCAAGGGCGGCAGCGTCATCCAAACAAAAGTATTTCGCAAGGTAAACTGAAATGGCCTAATGACTTGTAAGGGATCCCAGAGATCGTGTTGCATTCGTCTCGACGCTGCTTCGACGCTAAAGACAATCCCCACGATTGCGAACAATCCGACGAAGTATCCTACGTTAACATTGCCAAATACGCATTGCATGTGAACGCAATAGACAGCGCCCAACATCCAAGTATATTGCCACCGCGCCCACGCTCTCTCCCCTCTTTCAATCTGCGGCCGCAATCCAATCCACCAAACGGCGACTCCGAACGGAATAATTGAAAAGAATATCAATTTAAGCATCGCATGGAGGTCACAGGAGGTTTTTGCCACCTCACCGATGAAACCTATCAACGCGATGGCTAGACAAAAGTAGTAAGTTAAGAGGAATGATTTCCACCAAAGGTTTCGACTTACCTTCCAGGCACACGTGGCGAAAAGCAAGCCATTTATCAGAGGTTCAGCGTAAGTCCCCAAAACGGCTAGGGAAGCGACACTACCAGGTAACTCGGCGGGTAAAGTGCTAACCGACTGAAGAGTGTTGATTGGGTACACGAGCGACCCGTTGCACCCTCTAGCAACAGGCAACCAAAGGCACAGGAACAATAGGAGTGAGAATAGATTCAGTTGGATGACAATTCTACTTCGCAACCCTTTTGGTTTTTGAAGCAGATGGCGATCCGTCTCGCCATCTGGATCGGAAGTATTCATAATGGCTTCGTCAGGCGAAAATGAAATTGAATCGCTGCGAAGTCGGTCACTTACAGACACAGTTCGAAACCCCTATATATCTAGCGTACCTCACATTTGAATACTAAAGTGAGGAAGGTGGAAGCCGGTTGGAACTGTTTTTGGCACAGCTACGCAGATCGTTTGTGCCTCAGTAATATCCATAAATGACATGGAATGGTCGGCACGTCCAATATACTTCGCTCCGCGTTGAGCCGTAAACGAAACACTACCCCAGTCTTTTATATCCGCACAATCACCTGGTCTTCAAAAGACTGATGAAGATGCAGATCGCTCGGAGCGACATGTCACTGACCAACCTGACCGTCGCACCAGGCGGCCTAGCGCCCGCCGTCGCCGGCTTCAGGTCGCGGAAGTCTGGAAGTCCGTGCCATCTAGTACTCTTTGTGTCTAAAACCTGTTTGCGCACTATGCCAATGTGATCTCATCGAAGGCACTGCGGAATTCGGCACCGGTGAGAACTAACACGCCGTCGTTTGCACCGGAAGTCGGCCCGCCATTCGTCATATCTACACCCCAGGGGTTCACTAGCACGACTTGGTATTGAGGCACCATTGCACCGCCGAACCATACATATCCGCTGATTTGTACGGAGTGCAACATATAGACGTGGTTGGCCGCAATTCTCGCATCTCCGACATCAGCGGTCGAATTGCGAGTGCCCAAAGTGACCGCCATTCCTTGCACGTTGAAAAGATAATTTAGGAGTGGATCCTGCACCATCGGACTGAAAGCTTTATCAGCCCAAGTGGTGGTGTTGGGTGCTCGCCCCAAAATCGCTCCCAGCACATCACCTGTATAGCCTCCAGTCGTGGTGTTTAGGTTCACGTTGAGCAGTTGAGCAAGCGCCCGGCTCATAATGATGGTCCAACTTTCACCCTCTTGCCCGCGGAAGTGGGCAGTCGGATCAGTTGTCTTCAGCGTGCCATCGAACTGTACGGACACGGATGTGGCCGTATAGGTGCTACCAGTTTTGCGGAATAGCGCAACGTTGTAGTTGCTGTTACCCGAGTAGGTGATACGCGATCCGATATCCACGCCGCGACTGGCGACTGCTCCCATCGAGGCTAGGATAAAACAGTTATTCGCCCCGCCTTGAGCAATATCCATGCTCGTGGCCCCATTTACTACTGTCCTGTACGCATTGAAATCATTACCCAATCCTCCATCGGCATATTCACTGGTCTTACTTCCAGTGTCCATAAAGTCGTCCCCTCCCTGCCCATACAGCGTGTCGTTGCCGTCCCCACCAAACAGCCTGTCATTGCCATTACCGCCGTCGAGGTAATCGTTTCCGCCTGCTCCGTAAAGGCGGTCGTCTCCGTAGTCACCTCGGAGCGTGTCATTCCCGGAACCACCGAAAAGCTGGTCGTTGCCGGCTAGTACACCGTCGACGATCATAGCGCCACCGGCATCATCTCCGGCCATCCAATTTTGACCATTGCCACCGGAGAGGTAATCGTCTCCGCCACCGCCAATCATGGTGTCGTCGCCATCTTCACCGTATAAGTAGTCGGCACCAGCATTGCCGTAGAGGCTATCGTTTTCGGTACCGCCCCACAGAACGTCGTTACCGCCGTTGCCCTTGAGCGTGTCGTTACCTTCGTCGCCATAGAGCCAATCCACGTTGCTGCCGCCGAAGAGCTGATCAATACCGGCTCCGCCGTAGATGTTCGAGGGCAGATTTGTGTTGTTCGTAACCATGTCGTCACCACCTGCGGTGCGAATTTCCATACTTCGGACGGCTGAGCCCATGTTCCATGTGGTCACTGCACCTGTGGGACTGGTGCTCTTGACCAAGACGTTGGCACTTGACTGATAGACGGTGATGTTGTCGGCGGCATTGTTGCACGTTACGGACAACTTACCAAAGCTGTCGGAGCTGATAGCCGAAACAGCCATCATCTTGCGTTGTTCGAGCATTTCCATTCGGAGATTGGCACGACGGGCGCTGCGACGGTTGGTTTTACCAGTAGATTTTTTCGAACTGAACACGATTGTTTTCCTTGTTTG
>JANLQO010000327.1:0-8930 GCA_031367855.1 Planctomycetia bacterium
TCGGCATTATTTCGCAACCCGATTGGCACTCGTGCGAAGACTGGAAACGCTTTGGTCGCCCGCGGCTGTTCTTCGGCATTAGTGCCGGGAACATGGATTCGATGATTAACCACTACACCGCGAACAAAAAAGTACGCAACGATGACGCGTACTCGCCGGGTGGGAAGATTGGTCTACGGCCGGATCGCGCGACGCTCAGCTACTGCCAACGTGCGCGCGAAGCGTTCAAGGGCGTGCCGATCATCGCAGGCGGAGTCGAAGCTTCGCTGCGTCGGCTCGCGCATTATGACTACTGGAGCGACAAGGTTCGCAAGAGCATTTTGCTGGACAGCAAAGCGGACTTAGTCGTGTTCGGCATGGGCGAGAATGCAATCGTAGAGATTGCTCAGCGATTGGATGCCGGCGAGAGTGTCAAGGATTTGCGTGACATGCGCGGTGTCGCGTATGCGCTGGGTGCCTCGGAAACCGTTCCTACCGACGTGCTAACTTTGCCAAGCTATGAAGAAGTCGTTGCGGACAAGATGCAGTTCGCTGAAGCCACTCGCATCATTCATCAGGAAACCAACCCGTATAACGCCAAGCGCTTGGTTCAATGGCATTCAAATCAAGCGGTGGTGGTGAATCCGCCGCAGTTGCCGATCTCCGAAAGTGCCATGGATCGCATCTATGGTTTTCCCTACACGCGGCGCGCCCATCCAAGCTACCAAGAACCGATTCCTGCCCACGAGATGATCAAGGACTCGGTCACTATCATGCGTGGTTGCTTCGGCGGTTGTACGTTCTGTTCGATCACCGCGCACCAAGGCCGGGCGATTCAATCGCGGAGCAAAGCGAGCATCATTGGCGAGATCGAAAAACTGGCGAAAGATAAGCAATTCAAAGGTACGGTTAGCGACATCGGCGGCCCGACTGCAAACATGTATCAGATGAAATGCACGCAACCCGAAGTAGAAGCCAAATGTCGTCGCCAATCGTGCGTGCATCCCAAAATCTGCAAATTGCTCGGCGTCGATCACCAACCTGTGATCGAGTTGATGCGTGAAGCTCGCAAAGTTGAGGGTGTTAAGAAAGTCTTAGTCGCCAGTGGTATTCGCATGGACCTCGCGCGGCAGAGCCCTGAGTACATTCGCGAGTTGACGGAGCATCACGTCGGGGGGCATTTGAAAGTTGCGCCTGAACACGTCGACCCTGACGTACTCTTCAAGATGCGAAAGCCTGCCAACGATGACTTCGAGTACTTTGCGGCAGTCTTCGAGGAGCAATCGAAAGCGGCTGGAAAGAAGCAGTACTTGATTCCCTACTTTATCGCCAGCCATCCGGGCAGCGACTTGGATGCAATGATCAATCTGGCCGTATTCCTCAAGCAAAATGGTTACAAGCCGGACCAAGTTCAGGACTTCATTCCGGCACCGCTGGATGTCGCCACCTGCATGTATTACACGGGAGTTGATCCGTTTACGAAGAAGCCTGTGTTCATCGCCAAAGGACTCCGCGATCGCAAGACGCAACGCGCGTTGATGCAGTTTTTCAAATCAGAGAATTACTTCGAAGTTCGTGAAGCACTTCGGCAAGCGGGTCGAACGGATTTGATCGGTGACGGTTGCGATGCGTTAATTCCTGCCACTCCGCCCAAGGAGGCGCTGCTGCGTCGCCGTGAAGATGCCAATGCAAGATTTCGCGGAGAATACGTGCATACCATTCCGAACGACCAGGAGGGAAAGCCCGCTGTGAAAAAAGGTGGCAAAAAGGAACGCCGTGACCGGACGACCAAGGGCTATCGTCCAGGCCGCAAAGGGGCTCAATAATCTAGGGATGAAACTTCGCCACCAGCTTTGGTTACCAGGGTTTGAGCCGTGGCTGGATCGATACTGGACGATAAAAATTTAACGGCACCGTCAGCAAAGGCTGCGTTGCTGCCACCGGTATGATTGTGTCGAGTGTTTTTACCGAGTGACAAGTATTGAGGCATGTTGATATCGTTCGGAGCCATCCACTGTACCGCATTCTCGGACTCAGTTTCGATAACCAGCAGCGTATTGCTCGTGCCGTCGGTGATCGAAGACATCTTGCAGGGTGTCGAGCCGCTGAAAATCCCCGCAGGATCGACGATAACTTGGTAGCAAGTTTTCTCTGGCGAATCGGTATGCCCGGATGGGCAGCCATAGGTTGGGATCACAATTTGGCTGAACGGCAGGTTAACTGGGTCGTCCCAAGGCTTGCTCAGATCGATTTGATCGTAGAGTGCTGACTGCTCAAGGTACGGTAGCAGCAGTGTCCGCCAACTGTGCAGTGGTCTCCCGTTTGCATCAGTCGTGAACGCCGGCGGAAAAGTTTGGTAATCGCCATGGTAATTGTGTATCGCCAAGGCGATTTGCTTCATATTGTTGCTGCACTGCATCCTCCGTGCGGCTTCGCGGGCGGCTTGAACTGCAGGTAGCATTAATCCGACTAAAATTCCCACGCACACTACAAGCATCGGTACGGCAACTACCGCAGCAACGATAGCGATAGTTACACCAGCGCCTGAGCCCGAACCGCGCGGCGGTGCCGGATATTGCATCGGAGGATAGGGTTGCTGTTCAAACTGATTTCCCTGGCTCATGATTATTCCTGTAAATTTTCTTAGTAAACGTCGTCTGTTGGTGCCAAGATAGTGGATTACGCGTGGAAGAGCAAATCTGGCCCCAGCGAATTGTATCGACGAAACGGGAGTAATACGGCAGGTGCGAATCGGAATTCTTGAATGGTTCTGCGGTGGCGGATTGCAGAGAACGTCACCTGAGCAAATTCCTCGATCGCTGCTGGATGAAGGCTGGGCAATGTTTCATGCGGTGGTGCAGGACTTCGTAAGCTGTGGGCATGATGTTACTGCAAGTGTCGATCAGAGGCTATTCACAGAGTCGCAGTTGACGGGACTTGGGTCGCGCTTTCAGGGGTCTAACACAGTTGGCTTTACGAACGGTTTACCCAGTAACTGGTGGGAGATAGCCTCTACCGCAGATGCCACCCTGGTAATCGCGCCCGAGTTTTCAAACATCCTGCAAACTGCCATTGCGCAGCTCGCGCCTGTTTGCAAGTTACTTTTGAATTGCCAAGACCCGTTTTTGGCAGCCAGTTGCGACAAGTGGCTGACAGCGCAACAACTCAAGGCCGCTTCTGTAAAGCACCCTGCAACGCGACTGGCGCGCGATGCAACCGAGGATTGGCTCCAGAATAATCGTAACGCTGCTGGAAAGTGGATCGTCAAGCCAAGAGATGGTGCGGGATGCGAAGGCATTCGGTTGCTGGATCAAAACTCATTGATAGAAGCTCTGCGCGAGTTGCAGCAAAGCGATCTGGCCACGAAGTTGCTTCTGCAACCCTGCGAAGTGGGAGATTCATTTAGTCGATCGGCGATCGTCGACTTTACAGGACGCGCGCACTGGCTGCCGCTGGTAACACAGGAATTCACCGTGAGTGATTCGATGACGTATTGCGGTGGTCAAGTATTGTCAGTAAGTGATGGGCACTATGAAAACAGGCTTTCTGGTAGGCGATATGCGATCGATCGACTCAACGCAGTACTCAATGCCACGCTTGCAGCCTTGGGACAAGGGGCTCGCGGATGGGTGGGTGTAGATTTGCTCTACAGCGACGAATGGGATGATTGGATAGTGATCGAAGTCAATCCTCGCTTGACAACTTCGTTCACCGGTTTGAGTAGGTCGTATGGTCAAGGGTTGATGGAACAAACGCTGCGCTCCGGGCTAGGGCGCGAGGTAGCAATTCGACCGACTTGGAAGGCGGTCCCATTCAAGGCAAATGGTTCCGATTCTTAACTTAATCGGGATTGTTTTCCATCGTTCCGGAAAGCTCGCTGGCTCACTTGTACGTTTGCATCCGTTGGGAAAAATGCGAGTTGGCTTCGGTCCGTTGCCCGTCGGTAGAACGGTTGAGGACAACCGCTCTACACTGCTTCAAAAGGGAAAAGAGGATGGCGGCGGGAGCGATAATCTAACTGTTGGAGATCCGCCGAGGTCGAGCCGATCGTGTTGACGCGAATAAACTTGTCGCACACATCGCGATAAGCCGCCAGCGGTGCGTTGACGCCCTTGGCGACCAAGATCCGGAACTGTTGCGGATCCAATTGACAACTGATGATCTGCTGCAGGCTAAACGGAACCATGCGGCGACTGGTGAGCATGATGGTCAAATTACCCTCGATTGTTTCCATCACAGCGGTTGGTCCTTGATCGAAATCTACGATGCCGCCATGTCGGGGTGCGTCTTCCCGAAAACGTCCCGAGTGCAGCGATACAACGCGAGCTGCGACGCGTAGTGGGCGGCCATGTCGATCGTCAATCTTGCCACCAATGTCAAGGTTCAGTCGCGCCTCGACACCTGCTGCAACGCAAGCCTCAACAGCTTCGGGATCATACAGGCAAACAAAACTCGGGCCCAAGTGCCGCGCCAGCAAGGCTGCAGCTAAAGTCGTACCGTCGGCTGCCGAACCACCGCCAACATTGTCGCCCATGTCTAACAAGCAATAGCGTGAATGGGCGTCTGCCTGGCAGGTTTGTAGGGCCGCATCAAGGCTTATCAATTGACCCACAAAGTCATCGCGATGTTGCCACAACTGCTGCCCCAATTCATCCGCCAGGAGTTGGGCCAGTTCGGCATTGTCATCGGTGACGACGATCGTCGAAGCTCCCATCTCGGCTACGTCGGCGTAGGGGAATCCTAGCAACATACTGTTCGAAAGTACGCTGGGCTGCGATAACTGCTGATCCGCGAATTGATATTGCAGCTGCAGATGAGGTTCGCTGGTGCACTGTCTTTCAATGTTGATGACCAGCGGCGGGTAACTGGCGGCCATCGTCGGTCGCACTTCGCCTCGCAACGTTCGCACCATGAGCCTAGCCGCTTCGATACCACGCACGCGTTGATCCAAATGCGGGTTGGTACGATAGGCAACCAGTGCATTGCAAGCCTGAACCATTGCTGGCGAAAGATTCGCATGGGCATCCAGCGTGCCTATAATGGGTAGATCTCTTCCCACTAATTCTCGCAATTTGCTCAACCAGTATCCGTCCGCATCAGCGGCCAATTGGCTGACCGCCGCACCATGGGGCGCTACCAAGATGCCGTCTAAGTCGGGCGTGGCGGTCACGATCGACTGCATACGAGCCACCAAATACTCCATCGCCTGGGCGGTGATGATACCGGCAGGAGTTGCTCGTGCGGCCAGCAGTGGAACGGCGATAACGTCTTCATCGCGACTGCATTCCTGTAGACCCGCGAAAAAGCCACCGATTTCATGATGGCTGCTAGCCAACTGCTGGCGGATGAGCTCACCTTCCAGATACAAATCGTCGAAGAACTGCTTCAGCGTCGTCGGCTGAGACGCAAAAGTGTTCGACTCATGAAGTAATGCGATGATGCCAATGCACATTGTCTGGCTTTTGAGAAAGGACTCGGGAACAATGGGAGGCACGGCAGCGATTCCTTCAAGCGAATAAGAACGCGTTGCACGAGTATGGCGAATTACTTTCAAGTAGACAATCGAGGCAAAGCCGACATGAATTATTCGATCGACGAGTTACGTGCGCAATTGTATTCGGCCGTCGTTGCCGATGCGCTGGATCAACTTGGGTTTCGACAGCAGTCGCCGCGCGTTCAATTGCCGCCCTTCACATCAACGGTAGCAACAGTCATTGGCCGTTGTAAAACAACCTTGTGGGCCGACATGGCCCATGTCGATCAGCGACCCTACGAGCTGGAGTTGCAAGCGGTTGATGAGTGTCAGTGTAATGATGTGCTGATCGCCGCGGCAGGTGGTTCGATGCGTTCCGGCATTTGGGGTGAACTGCTCACCACGGCGGCCCTCAACGCGGGCTGTGTCGGTGCTATCGTCGATGGTGCCATCCGCGATGTAAGTAAGATTACAGCGCTGGGTTTTCCGGTTTTTGCTCGGGGTAGCTGCGTTTACGATAGTCTCCATCGGCAGCGTGTCATCGACATCGATGTCAGCGTGGAGATCGATGGCGTCTGTTTTGGGCCGGGAGATCTGGTCATTGCCGATCAAGATGGCATCGTAGTGATACCGCGATCGGTGGAAGACGAGACACTACGTTTGGCCTTGGCCAAAGTGCAAGGCGAAAACACGGTCCGCGATGCAATCCGCCAAGGCATGAAGGCCACCGCTGCCTTTCAAAAATATGGCATACTATAAGCTCCGTGCCTCCAACGAAAAATAAAAAGGAAGCCTATATGCTCAGCCAGCATCATCGACGCCGTTTCCTGCAGCAAGCCAGTCTGCTTGGAATAGTCGCTAGTGGCCTGCCGCTGCGCGGCGCACAACCGAGTGCCAAACGTGTGGCCGGGGTAATCACCATCTATCGCAAGAACTCGCATGCCGATGTTCTGCTGGGCAAAATTCTGGAGGGATGGAAGCAGGATGGGGGACCTGGTCCCAATCTGAAACTAGTCTCGTTGTACGTCGATCAATATCCTGACGATGATCTGTCGGTGCAACTGGCGTCGAAACATGGATTTAAATTGTGCAAGTCGATCCCCGAAGCGTTGACTCTGGGCACGAACCAGTTGGCCATCGATGGTGTGATGAGTATCGGTGAGCACGGCGACTACCCCTACAATGCCAAGGGGCAGCATCTTTATCCGCGCCGGCGATTCTTCGAAGAGATTACCAACACGATGGAAAAATGTGGGCAAATTGTACCGGTGTTCAATGACAAGCATCCCGGACCAGAACTGGCCGATGCGTT
Source organism: Planctomycetia bacterium (assembly GCA_031367855.1). Taxonomy (GTDB): domain Bacteria; phylum Planctomycetota; class Planctomycetia; order Pirellulales; family Pirellulaceae; genus Aureliella. The sequence goes on from JANLQO010000327.1 coordinate 6,765, forward strand.
GTGGATGGCTGAGCGTGCAAAGAAAATGAACCTACCTTGGATGGCTGGTTCCTCGTTGCCGGTCGGCTATCGAGACCCCGCTGTGACGCTGCCGTTCGGGGCCAAACTGCAATCGTGTGTCGCCGTGGGCTATTCGGGCTTGGACGTCTATGGTTTTCACACTCTGGATATCATGCAAAGCATCGTTGAGCGACGCGCTACGAATACCGTTGGTGGTACATCGGCCAGCAACACACCCCTTGAAAAAGGAGTGAGCTGGGTACAGAGCCTACCGGTAAGTGAGCTAAATCGCTTGATCAAGGAAGCGGTCATCGACCCCGAGGTTCTCGACGCTGCATTAGCAGCTAGCAAGACTAATCGCCAAGCAGTGCTGAGCGCATCGCCAGATGATAGTGCCATTTTCTTGGTTCGATATCGCGATGGGCTATTGGCCCCAGTACTCATGTTAGCCACGACCGCTCAGGCCATCGCGATCGCTTTCAAAGTGCAAGGCGGAGTTGTTTCAGCCACTCGTGCCGAGGAACGCGAAGAACCGCGTTACCCACACTTCGCTTTTCTGTTGAAAGGCATCGAGCAAATGTTTTTGACTGGCCGGCCCGCTTATCCTGTCGAACGCACAGTGTTGTCTGCTGGCATGCTGGACGGTTTGCTTACCTCGCGACACAACGGCGGCCAGCGCTTGGAGACGCCCCATTTGGCGATCGAATACCGACCCGTCGATTATCCATACGGCCAGCACATCCAACTCTAGGCCGCACCCCGTAGTCACGACGCTCCGTCGGCGTGAGGATCGCGCAGTATGCATCGCGTCGGCGGAGCGCCTTAAGCGTCTCAAGAGCATGCCGATTTTCTCACATCGGCAATCAGCGATAGTCACTCGAGTGCAATCTGGATTTTTAGTGCTCGTCTCGCGACTGACCGAATCGTAGCCATAGGTCGTGCGGACATTACGTGCATCCCACCGCAGCGTCTGCTGACCAGCTGCATCATAGGCCAGCCCTCTGCGATCGGTCTACAACCTAGGCATCGCGTTTGTTCAGCCGGTCTCGCAATCGCAGCAGTTGTGTTGCAAGTGCTGTCATGCTCTCCGCCAATAATTCTTCGTCTGTGGATACTCGGTCCCCAAGAAGTTCCTGCAATGTCTGGATCTTGCCCGCCAACTTGCCTTATTGACGACCTTCTTGACGACCTTTCGAGACACCGACTTGTTCGCCCTCTTGGCGAGCGGCGTCTAACTTGCCACGCTCGTCTCGCAGGAACTTGAGCCGGTCTTCGTAATACTGTAAGTCCTCTGGCGACTTTGAAATCATCTCTAACACTCCTATAGCTTCGCGGTACGCTGACTCACCCAACTGGTCCGCTAAGACTTCTGGCTCCACTTCAGCAGCATGCGTTAGCAGGTAAAGCCATTTTTCAGCTGCTGGCAATTCCCCAATATTATCGCTGGTGGGCTCGAATTTTGGAAGCTCGAAGATGTGGAATTCGAAGTTATCGGTCCGCAAGCGTCGAAGTCGTCGAGGATGCGATCGAGTAGGTTCTCACTCTGCAGCAGATCCATCGCTTGCGCGCGTTCAGTCTCACTAAGTGGCTGTGGCTTTGAAATAGCGTTCGATAACTGTTTCTGTTCCACTTGCACTTGCTCTAGTTTCAAGAGCACGCGGCCCAGGTCGCTGCGGAGTTGCGATTCGGAAGCGCCGATTTCATCAGCGGCTTCCATCGTAAAGGTCCGCCGCGATCGAGCGTGGTAGAGATCGAAGTTGTCAACATGGAAGCGATCGGTTCGTTCGTTGTAAATCAACAGGTTAACTTTCATCACACCCGGCATCGTGTTGCGTTCCAAGCCTCGAATGCGATAGAGTGTGCTGCGACGCTTCGCCGTCGAAATTCCTTTCTCGTTCACAATTCCCTTCTCGTTCCCACGCTCCTGCCGCTCCTGCCTGGGAACGCAGTGTCTTCGAGGCTCCTGCCTCTTCTTCTGCGATACCTACAGGAATGCGGCGACTCCGCTGAATCGTCAATGGCGCAATCTGCTATGCTCGTTCAGAATCGATAACATTTTCAAACCGCGCGCGAAGCTGTAAGGACCAAGTAAGTGCCTCACGCGCGCCGTATCAATTGGAGTAAGGATTCTCTCGGAATTTGTGCCTCCCCTTCTCCTCGGTACTC
>JANLQO010000164.1:0-5927 GCA_031367855.1 Planctomycetia bacterium
CCTCGCGGCTCGGTTGAATTAGATTCATAAGTAGTACGGTTGCGGTGCCTAAAGGTACTGCCACTTAAGCTACGGGCGTTCTATGAAAACAGGATTTTCGTAACTTCGTCTGACTTCTTTCGTGCAAAATGTCCACAAATCATACGTTTTTCGGCTACAAGACCGAGGGTTTCCACGACGAACTCTTCGATGCAGAGGGGAATCCCCGACCGGGTGGTCAGTTGCTAGTCGATTGCGTCAACGCGTTGCCCCTGGGTGTTTTGGGCGAACGCCAGGAAGCCATCGAACGCGCCTTGCACCGCATGGGAATTACCTTTGCAGTCTACGGCGACACGAGTGGTACGGAAAAGATTTTTCCGTTTGATATTGTGCCGCGCATCGTCGAGGCGGTTGAGTGGGCACGGATTGAGGCGGGCTTAAAGCAGCGCATCAAGGCGCTGAACATGTTTATCGACGACGTCTATCACGATCAAAACTCGATCAACGATGGAATCGTTCCGCGTCACTTGCTCAGCAAAGCGACCTCGTATCGCGAAGCCTGCCACGGTTTGTTTCCACCCAAAGGCATCTGGTGCCACGTCACCGGGACCGACTTGATCCGCCACAGCGATGGCGAAATCTATGTTCTCGAAGATAATCTGCGCTGCCCATCGGGTGTGTCGTACGTGTTGCAAAATCGGTTGCTGATGAAGCGTACATTCCCGCAGCTGTTCGCGGCATCGAATATTCGGCCGGTCATCGATTATCCGACGAAACTCTACGAGACGTTAATGTATTTAGCGCCTGAACACGTCAATGAACCTCGCATCGTGGTGCTTACGCCTGGTATTTACAACTCAGCTTATTACGAACATTCGTTCCTCGCGCAGCAAATGGGCGTAGAACTCGTCGAGGGCCGCGATTTGGTGGTCAAGGATGGCTTTGTGTACATGCGGATGACGGACGGATTCCAGCGCGTGGATGTGATCTATCGCCGCATCGATGACGACTTCATTGATCCGGAAACGTTTCGCTCCGATTCGATGCTAGGAGTGCCAGGACTGATGGAAGTGTATCGGCAAGGTCGTGTAGCCTTGGCGAATGCACCGGGAACTGGCGTAGCGGATGACAAAGTGATTTACGTGTTCGTACCCGATTTGATCCGCTACTTTTTGAACGAAGAGCCGATTCTCCCCAACGTGCCGACTTACATTTGTGAAAAAGAAGAAGATCGCAAATACGTTTTGGCGAATCTTGAAAAATTGGTTGTCAAAGCGGCGAACGAAGCGGGCGGATACGGCATGCTGGTCGGACCTCATTCGACCAAAGATCAACAAGCGGAATTCGCGGTGAAGATCAAGGAGAATCCGCGGAACTATATCGCTCAGCCTACATTATCGTTGTCGCGTGTGCCGACGTTGTGCGAAGGTGGGTTCGAAGGGCGGCATGTCGATTTGCGTCCTTACATTTTGTGCGGCAAAGACATTTGGGTACTGCCTGGTGGGTTGACTCGTGTAGCGCTGCGTAAAGGCTCGTTGGTGGTGAATTCGTCGCAGGGTGGAGGCAGCAAGGACACCTGGGTCATCGCAGCAGATGGTGAATTGACGGCGTCTTCCGAAGCGGGGTTATAGCCAGCGTTGCGATGGATGGTCGGGAGATTTGTGAAGCGCATTTTAATCAAGAGTTTAAGCACCTACCATGCTAAGTCGTGTTGCTGAGTCGATCTACTGGATGGCGCGTTACATCGAACGCGCCGAGAACATAGCGCGTTTTATCGACGTGACGTTGAATCTCATTCTGGACCAACCGCAGACCGCTCACCTGCAGTGGGTTCCGCTGGTGTCGACCTCTGGCGATCATAAGTACTTCAACAAGAAGTACCATCAACCGAACGAAGCCAACGTCGTGCGTTTCTTGACATTTGACCGCGACTATCCAAACTCGATCATCTCTTCGCTTAGCATGGCTCGCGAGAACGCCCGCACTGTCCGCGAAGCGATCTCTTCGGAAGCCTGGGAGCAGATCAACGAGTTCTATCATTTCGTGCGTCATGCTGCGAGAACCGATGGCAAGATGATCACGCCGCCTGATTTCTTCAATGCCGTCAAGCAGCACAGTCAGCTGTTCAATGGCATTCTCGACGCTACCTTATCGCATGCCGCGGGTTGGCATTTCGCCAATCTCGGTCGCTTGCTCGAACGCGCCGACAAGACCAGCCGCATTTTAGATGTGAAGTACTTTACTTTGCTGCCGACATTGCAAGATGTTGGGACGACACTGGACGATTTGCAGTGGTCCAGCGTACTGAGATCAGTATCCGCATTTGAAATGTATCGCAAGCGGTTTCACGGTATCACCATACATCGCGTAATCAGTTTTCTAATGCTGGATCGCAGCTTTCCTCGTTCGGTGCTGTTTTGCGTCGACTGGGCTGATCACTCCTTGCATCAGATTTCGGGTAGCCCGCTCGGGTCCTATTGCAACTCGGCGGAACAAAAACTGGGGCGCTTGAAAGGCGATTTGGCTTTCGGCGATGTGAACACCATTATCAATCAGGGTTTCCATGAATTCATCGATGGATTGCAGAGTAATCTTAACGGCGTCGGCGGAGCGATCCACGATACGTTCTTCGCAGTGCGTAGTGTGGGGGCCTCGCAAAGCCAGTTTCAGTCAAACTAAGGTGGTGTAATGACGATTCGAGTTGCCCTGAACCATCGCACTTCCTACGACTACGACAAATTGATCACAGTCAATCCGCAAATGGTGCGGTTGCGGCCTGCGCCGCACTGTCGCACACCCATTCTGAGCTATTCGCTGAAAGTTGAACCCAGCGAACATTTTTGCAATTGGCAACAAGATCCGCACGGCAACTTCATCGGTCGCTTCGTATTCCCCAAGAAAACGCGGCGTTTATCAGTGACGGTCGACTTGGTTGCCGACATGACCGTCATCAATCCGTTTGATTTCTTTATCGAAGATTGGGCGGAACATTTTCCATTCAAATATGACCCCGGCTTAGAACGCGAATTGCGTCCCTTTCTCGAGACGGAGGAATTTGGGCCCACGTTCAAAAAGTTCGTCGCTGGACTCGATCGCAAGAAGACACACATCGTTAACTTCTTGGTGGAATTGAATCGTATCTGTCAGCAGCAAGTGAAGTACCTCATACGTCTCGAACCCGGCGTGCAAAGCCCAGAAGAGACGCTGGTCAAAGGTAGCGGTTCGTGTCGCGATTCGGCTTGGTTGTTGGTCCAAGTCGTGCGGCAACTCGGTTTGGCCGCACGATTTGTGTCTGGCTACTTGATACAGTTGGCCCCAGACCAGAAATCGCTCGACGGACCATCGGGCACCGAAGTCGACTTTACGGACTTGCATGCATGGACGGAGATTTATGTACCGGGCGCAGGCTGGATTGGACTCGATCCTACCTCCGGCTTGCTGGCCGGTGAAGGTCACATTCCGCTAGCCGCGACGCCCGATCCGAGCTCTGCTGCCCCAATCACCGGCAGCCATGAAAAATGTGAAGTTGAGTTTGATTTTGCGATGAGCGTGACGCGGATTCATGAAGATCCGCGAGTTACCAAGCCGTATACTCCAGCACAGTGGCAGGCAATTGACGAGTTGGGGCATCGTGTCGATGAACGCTTGACCAAAAATGACGTGCGGTTGACGATCGGCGGTGAACCGACGTTCGTTTCCATCGATGATATGGACGGGGCGGAATGGAACACCGCTGCCGTGGGACCTGACAAGCGTCGCCTGTCGGAGATCTTGATCAAACGCTTGCGCCAGAGATTTTGTCCCGGAGCGTTGCTGCATTATGGACTAGGCAAATGGTATCCGGGTGAATCGCTTCCGCGTTGGGTGCTGGCCTGCTATTGGCGTAAAGACGGAGTGGCAGCATGGGAGAATCCCGACCTCATCGCGGATGTAAATTCGGACCACGGTCACACGGTTCGAGATGCCCATCGCTTCGCGAATAAATTGGCAGATCTGCTGGAGATTCGCAAACGCTGGATCGTCCCGGCCTTTGAAGATATAGCTCAGTTCTTGATCAGGGAGCAGCAACTGCCTGTCAACGTCGACCCGCGCGACCCAAAGCTGAATGATCCCGAAGAGCGAGCTCGCATGGCTCGCGTCTTTCAACGCGGAGTGGGTGCTCCGGTCGGTTTCGTCGTACCGCTGCGCCGGCAGTGGTGGCAGGCCAAGCCTCGTTGGACCAGCGGACCGTGGCCAGTTCGCTCGGAAAAATTGTTCTTGCTGCCCGGTGATTCGCCGATCGGATTGCGGTTGCCTATAGATTCGCTTCCGTGGGCTGCGCCCGCGGATCTTGAACCTCGATATGAAATCGATCCGCTTGCTCCCACTGAACCGCTGCCCCGTCCGGACTATCGGCAAGAATCCTTCAGCAAGAAACCCAATGCGAGCCGGCCGCCAGTCTCTGAGCAACACTTGCAGGGCCGCGACGAAGAAATTGATGAACTCGAATTCGAAGATGATGCGACCAAACCATCAGCCATTGTGCGCACGGCACTCTGCATCGAGCCGCGTGGTGGCACGATCCATGTCTTCATGCCCCCGATGGAACGACTCGAGGACTACTTGGATCTAGCGCATGCGATTGAAGTGACGGCAAGTGAGCTGGAACTGCCGGTGGTGATCGAAGGTTATTTGCCGCCCCATGACGCGCGAGTTAACGTCCTTAAGGTGACGCCCGATCCCGGTGTAATCGAAGTCAATACGCATCCCGTCGATAGCTGGGACGAATTGGTGACCGCCACGAAAGCTCTGTACGAAGAAGCCCGACTTGCTCGGCTGGGCACTGAAAAATTTGATCTCGACGGCAAACACTGGGGAACGGGCGGCGGCAATCACGTGGTTTTGGGCGGTCGCACGCCAGCGGACAGTCCGTTTCTGCGCCGGCCTGATTTGCTGAAGAGCATGATTGCTTACTGGATCAACCATCCGTCACTATCGTATTTATTCAGCGGCCGGTTTGTTGGCCCAACTAGCCAAGCGCCGCGCGTGGATGAAGGTCGACGCGACGCGCTTTATGAACTCGATCTGGCGTTTTCAGTTGTGCCACCGAGCGGTGTTCCTTGCCCGCCTTGGCTGGTCGATCGCATTTTTCGTAACTTGCTAACCGATCTAACAGGTAACACACATCGCGCTGAATTCTGTATCGACAAACTCTATTCGCCGGATAGTTCAACGGGACGTTTGGGGTTGGTCGAACTGCGCGGGTTCGAGATGCCTCCGCACGCAGAGATGAGCCTTACTCAACAATTGCTGATCCGCGCGCTCATCGCCAAATTTTGGGACCGAGCGTACGAACAACCTGTGGTTGAATGGGGCACGACGTTACACGATCGCTTCTTGTTGCCACATTTCGTTTGGGAAGACTTCAAGCAAGTCATCTCCGATTTAAAATTACATGGTTTCGAATTTGAGCCGGATTGGTTCGCGACGCATTTTGAATTTCGCTTTCCGAAGATCGGCGACTTGGTCCGCGATGAATTGCAGATGGAACTGCGCACGGCAATCGAACCTTGGTACGTACTGGGCGAAGAACCCGCGGGTGGCGGCACTGTTCGCTTTGTCGATTCGTCGGTCGAACGTTTGCAGTTGAAACTGAACGGCGTGACTTCAGGCCGTTACGTCGTGACGTGCAATAGTCGCAAAGTCCCGTTGGTTCCGACTGGCGTGCCTGGAGAAATGGTGGCAGCGGTGCGTTATCGCGCGTGGCAACCCGCCAGTTGTTTGCATCCCACGGTTCCCGTTCACAGTCCGCTGACGTTTGACATCCTCGATACGTGGGCCAGTCGTTCGATGGGTGGCTGCATGGTTCACGTTGCCCATCCAGCCGGTCGCAACTATCAATCGTTTCCCGTCAACCCTTATGAAGCCGAAGCTCGCCGCGCCGCCCGCTTCTTCTGCATGGGCCATAC
>JANLQO010000361.1:0-2082 GCA_031367855.1 Planctomycetia bacterium
GTGCGCACCCGCATTCGCTGGAACTCGAATGTACGTTCGCAACGACAACGAGTGTATTTGCGTCGAACTTGCTAAGGCATCCGGACAATAAATAGGGGCTGTCCTGAAAGCAACGTACTCTGTTCTCCGAAGTAGATCCCCGCAAGAAACATCACCTGACAATGATGCTTTTGAAACGTCCAGATGGTGACCTAAAGGTTTGGCCAACGAGTGCCTGGCCTGACCGTCACTCATACTTCCACGCGTGTTCCTCTGACGATAGTAGCAAGCGTTGATCCTCCCATACAATAATGAAGCTGACCTTGAAGTGAGTATTAATCCATACGAGCCTTCTCACGACATTTTGACCGAGCGTGCAATGGCATGTGTTTTTGTGGGCGATCTTTCCAAAGCATCCCGATACCTTTCACGAATGGGGGCTCTCGCAATCGCGTACTTTTGTACGACTTGGATTTTGACTGTAGTTGCTTGTTTGAATGACGATCAATTACATCCCTTTGTAAAACTGCTCTTGATTTCGGTGCCGACGGCAATGATCCCGCTAACATTTTCGCTAACCAGGGCCGCCTTAAGTCTCACTATTGATCCAGTTAGGTACACTGGGAGCGCTCGCTGGCTGGCCATTCTACTTGGCACGTTTTTCTTCCCATTTCTTACGTGGCCTGCGTATGTTGCAATTCGTAACATGACTCAATATGCTAGGTCGGGTCAAGCTTATTAACCAAATCACACTCGGCGGCTGCGGTGATTTCGGTCGTTACCGCATTGAGCTCAATACTGCAAGAGGCATTAACTCTTTGGGGACTATGTTGAATGCAATGCTGAAGATTGCGGGAATCATTTGGGCGTCGCCCTACACCTTCGCAGGACTGTTGATTGGCTCGATTGGGCTTCTCTTCGGCGGTCGCGTTCGAATCGTGGGACAGGCGATCGAATTCTATGATGGCGGAACCAAGTGGTTCGTTCACCGATTGCCAAATGGTCAGTTTACTCTTGCACTTACACTCGGCCACGTCATTCTTGGACAAACGGATGCGTCGCTCGATATTTCCCGAAAACACGAGGCCGTCCATATTGCTCAATACGAACGATGGGGGCCGCTTATGATTCCTGCCTATTTCCTCTCCTCATGCTATGTCTATCTTGCGGGCAAACGATTTTACCGGGACAATCCATTTGAACGCGAAGCTTACGACATCGATGGTGGCGAGCATGACCGATAATGCGGTAACATGCGGGTGCAGGTGCGGCGGCAAGATTGTAGAACAGTTGTCCTCAACGTTGTCCTCAACTGTTTTTGGGCTGGTACCCAGGTTCGGTTGGCAAATGGGTAACGACCTAGAACAAACAAAGGCGGCCGTAACTGATGTTGCGGTTCGATTTGCGACTTCTGAAACGGTTGCATAAACGCTCACCGCCGAATCCTTCGCCGTGGTGACCCCGGATTACGCTTGGCTCACCCAGAGGCTTGCCGCGCTCACCCGGGGCTAGACAAATGTCGCCAAGTTGTGGCTGGTGCGGTTTTTCAATGGTCCCCCAATCCCTCGCGGCGAGGTGATTCGAAACGTTCGTCGACACAGGCAAGGCAATTTGGAGATCTAGTCATGGCGCGAGCAGTTGCTGGAATCGCGGCGTTATTTATTCTGTCGTTACTGTCGAGCACATCCACAGGTCACGTCGATGTGATCTCGGCTGGTCGGTGGGACGTAAAATTCGAAAACGGTGTCGTTGAATGCTGTTCAATTGAAAAGGACCAGACCGCCAGTGTGCTTGAAACGCACAGGAAATCGGCGGGCAAGTCGGAGGTCTCCAATGGCTCGCTATTGATCGTTTACGATGACGACCGGGTCGAACGTTGGACCGCTGTCGGTCGCAAGGCCATCGTCGAACACTGGTTTCCCGGCTCCGCGTATCCACGAGGCAGACCGGTCTTTGGTATCGCCGAGGCAGTGCCGAAAGTTGAATCAGCGGACAACCATCGTCCCGATCCAGATGGCCGATAATTGAAAGGGCTGGTGACCACAAAGACTTTCGCGGCAACCTTGCGGCAGGAATTTAGCGATAAGAACGCCGGTGTATTGC
>JANLQO010000365.1:0-5364 GCA_031367855.1 Planctomycetia bacterium
TTCATTGAACATCCTTCATTTTTTAGTCACCATGACAATGCTCCGCGAACGCCAGCCCCCACTGACTGTGAGCCGCTGGCGTAAGCCCGGATTATTCATGGCGCGTAGCTACGTTCGCCAGAACGTGGCTGTAACTCAAAGCGGTTCACCACGTTCTGGCGAACGTAGCTACGCGCCATGAATAATCCGGGTTTACGCCAGCGGCTCACAGTCAGTGGGGGCTGGCGTTCGCGGAGCATCGTCATGGTGACTAAAAAATGAAGGACGTTCAATGAAAGTGCTGGTGTTGACGGGAGCAGGCATCTCGGCTGAATCGGGCATCCCCACTTTTCGCGGTGCAGACGGGCTTTGGGAAGGACATCGTTTCGAAGAAGTTGCAACGCCGGAGGCATTTTTGCGGGACCCCAGCTTGGTACAGCGGTTCTACAACCAACGTCGGCGCAAGCTGCTTTCGCCCGAAATTCAACCCAATGCCGCCCATCGTGCATTGGCCGAGTTTGAATCAAAACATGCGGATGATTTTCTATTGGTAACGCAAAATATTGACGACTTGCATCGGCGCGCAGGGAGCCAGAAGGTAATTTCGATGCACGGCGAACTCCTGAAAGCGCGCTGTGTTGATACCGGTGAGTTGTTTGATTGGCGAACTGACTTGGAGACTGATACACCGCACCCCGAACATCCCTTGCGCCTGGGTAGATTGAGACCACATGTCGTGTGGTTCGGTGAAATGCCGCTGGGATTGGACCTCATTGCGCAAGCAGCCCGCGAAGCCGATTTGTTTGTGGCGATTGGAACTTCAGCAGTTGTTTATCCAGCGGCCGGAATCGTCCAGCTCACGCGCCCCAATTGCCATCGCGTTGAAATCAACTTGGCGGACACGCCCTCGTCGGACCAATTTGCTGAAGTGTTGCGCGGTCGAGCAACCGAGCTCGTACCCGAATTCCTATCAACGCTCTCATAGCAACTGTCACTGTGGCGCACTACTACTCGGCGGATCTGGTACGAGCTGGTCGGCCATCGGCGCTTTGTAAGTACCGAGCAGTACTTCGGGCGCGATTTCGTTACAATGTATGGTTTCATCACTTCGCGGAGAGACAGCCATGCTTCAAACCTTCGTGTTCGGTGTGGCGATTGCCTTGCTGGCCATACCGAATGACCCTCTTGAGCCCGTCGACAGCACGGTCGCGGAAGAATTGGTGGTCGAGCACCCGACATTGCACAATCTCGGTTTTGAATGGCCGCTTCAAGGCGACGCAAATCGCAACGCATCGGTCGCTGTTCAATTTCGCGTGGCAGGCGAATCGAAATGGCGTGAAGCTTTGCCACTAGTGCGTATTGGAGGCGAGAACATTTATCGCCGCCGCGAAAATCTTGACTACACCGTCCCGCAAGGGTTCGCGGGCAGCATTCTCAATCTCCAGCCTAACACTGAATACGAATGCCGTTTCGAACTGACGGATCCTGACGGAACAAAAGGAAATACCAATCCCACAGTCCGCGTAAAGACGCGCGGCGAGCCTGTGGCGTTCGCAGGTGGTCGAAAACTACACGTCTATGCGCCGGACCACGTAGGCCCACGCGAGGAACCGAACTTTACCAGCCTCCTGCAAGCGTACTACGGATCGGGTTTGGGCGATTGGAGTGTTGTGTGGGAGCGTCGCGTGCAACCTGGCGACACGATCATCATGCACGCTGGACTCTACAAGCCCGAGCGCCGCAACTATGTCGATCCCATGATGACGCCCTTTGATGGCAGCATGTCGCTGACGGCGAAGGGAACCGTCGAAAAACCCATTACCATTATGTCGGCCGGAGATGGCGAAGTCGTCTTTGACGGCGACGGTAACCATCGCATGTTCGACGTCATGGCGTCGCGTTATCACCTATTCGACGGCATCACGATTCGCAACACGGACGTAGGGATTTTCGCTGGGCAGAAAGAAGTTCTGGGTGCAGTTGGCTTGACGGTGAAAAATTGCCGCTTCGAGAATGTGGGCTTCGGAGTTTGGACCGAATTCGCGGGCTCATCCGATTTCTATATTGCCGACAATCTGTTCCTGGGACGCGACGATCGCTTTCGTTTGATCGGTTGGACGGGGCCGTTGTGGACCAGTGCTGGCCCTTACGGTTCACATCAACTGACCAGCTATTACGCCGTCAAAGTCTATGGACCAGGGCATGTGATCGCCCGCAATGCGATCGCTTACTTTCATGACGCTATCGGCATTTCCACCTACGGTACACCGCCGTCTGACCCTGACCAACGGGCTTCGTCGATCGACATTTACAACAACGACATGCACATGCTCAACGATGATTTCGTTGAGACCGACGGTGCGGTCCACAACGTTCGCGTCATGAACAATCGAGGCGTGAATGCCGCCCACGGTGGCTATAGTGCACAACCTGCCTTTGGCGGTCCCGTCTATTTCATCGGCAACTTGATGTACCAAGTGCCCAGCGTGAACGCTTTCAAGTTTTCCGCAAAACCGGCAGGTCTATTCGTTTATCACAACACGATCATCGGTGAGCAAGGCTCTACCGACCCGACTTCCAACGTCCACTTTCGCAATAATTTGTTCTTGGGACGTGACACGCCAGATCGCGGAATCATGACCTGGGCCAACGCAACGGACGCTTACAGTTCCGACTACGACGGCTTCCGGCCCAACCAAGGTGTCGCCGAACAATACAAATGGTTGAGCCCGAAACCTGGCGAACGGATCTACGAGCCGGAGCCGGAAAATTGGAAGAGTTTTACCAAGCTCTCTGAACTGCAATTGGCCACCAACCAAGAGCGGCATGGTATCGAAGTTGACTACGATATTTTCGAAAAACTCGCGCCACCCGATCCCTCCCAACGCCACGCCGTCTACCACGCCATGGATCTGAATTTTCGATTGGCACCGCACAGCCGCCCGGTCGACGCTGGAGTCGTCATTCCTACAGTCAATGATGACTTCGTGGGAAAAGCTCCCGACCTAGGCGCTCTCGAAGTCGGTAAACGTGCGCCTCAGTACGGTCCCAAGTGGCTCACCTGGCAACCGTTTTATCGATGATTAAGCTCCAATTTCCTTGACTTTGGCAAAACAAGAGAATTTGAGGCCCAGAGGTGTTGCTTTACCGATCCACGATCCTCGGTTGGACTGGGCGCAAGCCGCGTTGGCAAGCGATTGTACGTTGGAAGAATGCGATGCCTCAGTTCTTCGTTGAACATGTTCAACGTATCGCCGAAATGGACCCTCGCATTGAATACGCTTCCCTCGCTTCGCGGCGATTGAGAATCGGCGGCGCGCGGTTGTGCGACCATTACACTTCGTTTGCCCTGGGCTACAATATTTTGCCGCGACGAGGTTACCGCCAACTTTCACATTATCAAGGCAGTTCAAAATACACCATGCTTGCCTTTCCGAGAATTACGTTTACGGAGAAGGTCGTCAACAGCTACACAATGCATCTCGTGTTGCAATCAAGTGATCAGAAGTCTGCAAAGAATAGATTGAAGAGGATACTTGCGATCGGGGAATTGCAAGGCAGTGTTCAGATGAGATCACTTAATGATTGGCTCGCTCGAGAATAAATGGTGAACCAAGGCATGCATCCAAGCCGCGGTGGCTCGTCACTGCGGATAAAAATATTGGTAAAGGCTATTTGGGTGGTGCGTAGGCTTTTTGGAATAGCTCTAACTTTTCCTTGGCGTCAGCGGCTTCTTGCTCGGCGGCATCCTGGGCGGACTTCAGGTCAGCGGCTTTTTTCTGCTGTTCAGCCAATTGTTGCTGTACGGTAGCCTGTGTGGCGACTGCCGTCTCTAGATTCTTCTGTAAAGCGGCAAGTTGATCTTGCAGAGCCTTCAAATCGCTCGCAACTTTTACGGCAGATTCTTCCTGAGTTTGTTTTTGCGCAACCGCAGCAGCCGTTTGTTCAGTAAGTTGTTGCAACTTAGCGGTCATCGCAGCAGCTTCTGCTTGGACCTTAGCGGCGGCGGCATCGAGCGCGGCTTTGTCCGCTTGAGCTTTCTCGGTCAAAATTCGAGCGGCGGCTAACTTTGCGTCGGCCTCAGTCTGCCTTACGCGAGCGGCTTCGGCGGCTTTGGCCATGGCTTGTTCTTTGGCTAGAGCCGCTACTGAGGCTTCTTCCGCCGTTTTGGCTGCCAGAGTCAATTGCGCTACTGCGACGTTGGCTTGTTCCAACTGCGTTCCCATTTGAGTTCGTTGCAGACGAACGGCAGCCAACTGGGCTTCAAGATCAGACGCCTGCTTGTCGAGCACCGCAACTTGTGCGACGACGGCTTGTTGCGACTTTGCGGCCTCGGCTAATTTGTTCGCCATATCCACTACGGCTTGCTGCGCGGCCGTCAATTGGCTTTGCGCCGTAGCCGCTTCTACTAACGTCGCATCCGCGGCTTGCTTGACGCTGGTGAACTCCGCTTCGACTGCCACCAAACCGGTTTGAGCCACTGCCAAGCGTTGTTCAATGGATGGAGGGTTCGCAGCTAGCACCAGCGTTTGATTTGGATCTGCGACCTGCCAGAGTTGCACTTTGCCTGTCCAGTCGCCTCCGACCACTTGAGCCGCATCGCCGGTCACTGCAACTTCGATCGCTTGTTCCCCAAGACCCGCGAATTCCTTCTGGACCGCTCCGTCGCTATTCCAAAGTTTCACGCGCGAGTCCATGCCGACGGAAGCGATCATACCGTTTTGCGTAAAAGCTAAACCGGTCGCACCGCCACCATGAGCCCCCCACGACTTGACTTCGCGCAATTCAGGCATGTCCCATAATTTAATCGTGCCATCCATACTGGCGCTCGCCAAGACGTTCGAATCGGGGCGAAAGTCCAAGCCGCGAATTTCACCTTTATGACCGACGCAGTCCATGTATAACAAACCGCTTTGCGATTCCCAAACCACCAAACCGTTGGCGCGATCGCCCGAAGCCAGCAGCACACCATCGGGACTGAATCGCAATGCGAAGATCCAATCGGTGTGTTTTTTCATTTCTTTGATTAAGTCACCGGTGAACGTATCGTAAATTCGAATAATCTTCTTGGGGCCGCCGATAGCGATCCGTTTTTTATCGAAGGAAATGTCTGCGGCAAGCACGATGTCGAGTTCATCACCGACTTTGGAAATACGATCGCCGGTAGTAACGTCGACCAGCACTGCACAACCACTGTGACTGTGACGTCCCCCTGCGATGAGCAATTGTTTGCCGTCGCGAGTAAAGGTCAGGCATTGCGGTTCACCCTCTGGAAACGGAATAATGCCGACCAGTTCACCGCTCTGCGTGTTATACAGCGAAACTTGTTGTTGGCCGCCAATGGCGACCAAGGGTGCCCAGGGGCTCGCAGCCATGGCGGCAATC
>JANLQO010000369.1:0-12442 GCA_031367855.1 Planctomycetia bacterium
GTCGGTTAGGCAAATGGTTGACTTTGAACTAGAGCACAAGCGGCACAACCAGCCCGACAATCCCATCCGCGAATTGCTACCAAAGTTACTGGACCAATACAAGCTCGTAGGGAAGACACTGGGAACGACTGACCCCGGAGATTCGGCAGTCGACACATTAGCTCGTGCGGTCTATGACGGACCGCCTGCGCGGTCCGCTGATGCGGTCGCGGCCGCGTTGGCAGACGGTATCGATCCGGAAGTAGTGGGCGAAGCCATTTCTATTGCATCGAACATGCTCGTGTTGCGACAGGGAGCGGATCGCTGGCGAACACACGGCGATTCGGCGGGCGTCCATTCTTCTGACGCTACCAACGCCTTCCGGAATATGGCTCGCAATACAGACAAGAAGCACGCCGTGCCCGGCCTGATAGTGGCCGCTTACCACAGCGCTAGTCATGCGGCCTTTGCGGGAGAGTCCTATCCGCTTGAGGAACATCGAGCTGCAATCAAGGCTACTGACGCAGCGGGTCTGTTGACGGAATGCGAAGACGCCGTCAAAGCCAACGATCAAGGCCGCGCGGCGGCGGCAATTCAGATCTACGGAGAGAAGAACTTTCCGGTACAAGCAGTCCTACAGACGCTGATCAAATACACGATCAGTGAAGACGGCAGATTGCATGGCGAAAAGTATTTCCATACTGTGTGCGAAGAGTACAAAACCACGCGGTCTGCATTCCGTTGGCGCCAAATTACGGGCTTGGCACGTGTGACTGCCAGCTCGTACGGCTACAACCGAGCGGACGAGAAAGGTTTTCATGCGGCAGGTTACGAAGACGCCTGCCGGTTGCTGAGTATTCCGACGTAGGCAATCCCTCTGCCTGGAATGCATCGGGTGGAACGCACAGGGTGGCACGCTACGCCACCCTATGCCGTTCACCTTGGTGATTTGGGTGGCACGTCCCTGAGTATTCGAAGGGCTTGGCTGATTCCGATGTAGATTGCGTCGGATCTGCGTCGGTCGCCAATGATCCTATTTTCCCGCAGGGTTGTCGATTTCTTGCGGTGCGATTTTAACGGGTGCGCCGTCGAGCGGAGGATTTACTCCGGTAGCCGGTATAGAAGCGGCGGGCGTATCCGTGACCGGCGCGATGTTGACCGGTGCGTCGGGGCGCAGGCTGCCTGGGCCCGATTTACTTGAGTTTGGCGAATTGAGGTCCAACGAGCCTGGTTCCACAGTAGTATTTTCGGGAGCAATTTCGAAGGGTGCAACAAGCGTTGACCCAGCATTGCTATTCCGCAGCATGCCGCCGCCGAGGGCCTGATAAGCATATACAATGGCTGACAGTTGCTGTTGCTTGGTTTCGATCACAACCACTTTTGCATCTTGAAGGTCGCGCTGGGCGAGCAGCACTTCAACATATTCGGCGCGGGCGTTCTGGAAGAGCTTGGTAGCGGAATCGACAGAGGCTTCAAGCGATTCTAATTGCTGCCTCTTGATTGCGAGAGCTTGGCCGTAGTTCCCTACTTTGCTAATGCGATTGATGACTTCGGTGAAGGCATTGAGGACTGTGCGCTGGTAGTTATACACAGCTTGCAGTTGCTGGGCATTTGCGGTGAGGTAATCGGCTTTGATGGCTCTACGATTGATCAACGGTGCCACGATGTCGCCGGCGGCATTGTAGATTAAGGAGTCCGGAGTCGTGAAAAGGTACTTTGGATTAAAAGCGCGATAGCCGACACCGGCACTTAGTACCAGCGAGGGATAGAAACGCGCGCGGGCGACCTGCACTTCGAGTCCCGCGGCTTGCAGCTCGCGCTCCGCTTGGCGGATATCGGAACGATTCTGAAGCAATTGGGAGGGCACCCCCACACTCAATGCTTGCAAGTTCAGATCGAGAAATTCGATTTTCTGCCGCTCAACGGTTTGAGGATATCGACCGGCAAGAAAGTTGATTCGATTCTCGGTTTCGACGATGTTTTGCTGAATGATTAATTTTTCACTCTGGTTCTTGCGAACCTCAGCTTGGAAACGCTGAACCGCCAGTTCGGTGCCGCGACCCGCTTCCTTCTTCGCCTTAGCCAGTTCGAGGCTTCTTACCTGAAGCGCAATGGTGTTGTCGAGAGTCTCCAGCCGTTTGTCAAGCGCAAGTAATTCGTAGTAGTTCTCAGCGATCTCAGCCACGAGTCTGGTTACGACGTAGTTTCGTCCATCTGCGGTGCCTAGGTAACGCAGCGCAGCGGAACGTTGCGCATTTCGCAACCGTTTCCAAATATCGATCTCCCAGGAGACATTAGTGGCGACAAGAAAATCCGGCAAAGGTTCTGGAAACCCGTGTCCGGGTCGAATTTCCAACTGATCTTCGACCGCCCCTGCTCGCGTAAAGCGACCAGGCTTATCCACTCCTGCGCCGCCACCCAAACTGAAAAATGGTAGGTAGGCACCCGACCGTGCGAGAACTTCGTTATTGGCAATGCGAATGTCCTGAGCCAGGATCTTAAGTTCCTGATTGTCGAACATGGCCTGGTCGATCAAGCTTGTCAGCATGGGGTCATTGAAAAACTCGTGCAAATCGATGCAGGCGGAGTTATCTTGGTCGACCCTTCCATTGAAACTATCGGGCATTGCATTTCCCGCAGTTGGCTTTTCCAACTGTGGTAATTTGCAAGATGGTACACTTAGCAATACAGAGAAAACGACTGCGGTGGAAAAAACGAGCCGCTTGCATTTTCGAGTGGTTTCCCTACCTGAAAACGTCATCTGTCTACTCCTTTTCGTCCCGCAACAAGAATTCCATGCAGCAGTTGCGAGGCGATGGTCGAGTCTGCTGTCGTGCCAGGCTTTGTCTCAAAAGGGTCAGACCCCTTTTGAGACAAAGCCTAGCGTACCGATTAAACCAAGACCCAGTCGTGATAATCTCTAAACTCTTTATAGGTTGACCCTTATTCCTTCGATCCTTGGAGCACAGGGACATGATGGATAGTGTGGAATAATCGGAAAGTTCGGAAAGTTCGGCTCGTCCGAATACCAGCAAACGGTTCTTGAAATGCGGTGATTGCACACGCGAAAGTGCTCGAGATTTGCGCGCCCGAAGTGGTCCAAAAATCGAGGGAAGCGGATGCCGTAGGAACACCCATTGATGATATCGAAAGCGCTGAGCGCCTGACCGAAAAGGGGTCTGACCCGGGTCTGACCCTTTACCAAACTCCTTTTCGAGCAGGCTCGTATAGCCTTGCCGAGAATTTCACGCGTGACCGCTCTGGCCTTCGGAAGGATCAACGACATGTGAATGCTTGAGCGCACCATGTGCATCGCGTTCGAACAGTTCGCTAAGCGGTTCATCGTGTTCATCCCTGATTAACTTGCGACCGTCTGCCATCTTGGCGAAAAGGTAATAAAGACCTGGAATGACCAAGACTCCAACCACGGTACCTACGAGCATTCCACCCACTGCGGTGGTGCCAATCGTGCGATTTCCAAGCGCACCGGGGCCGGTGGCACGGACCAGTGGAATCATCCCCGCAATGAAAGCAAAGGAGGTCATCAGAATCGGTCGGAAACGTAGTTTTCCGCCTTCGATGGCTGCATCCATAAGACTCACCCCTTCATGGCGGCGCTGCACTGCAAATTCGACAATTAAGATTGCATTTTTGCCTAGCAGGCCAACCAACATCACCAGACCGATCTGCGCGTAGACATCATTGGATAACCCCATTGCCTTTAGGAACAGAAATGACCCAAAGAGACCGACCGGCAGCGAGATGATGACCGCTAGCGGAAGGAGAAAGCTCTCATACTGACCTACCAACACCAGGTATACGAAGATGACGACGATCAGAAAGATATAGATCGCGGTGTTTCCCTTTTTAGCTTCGTCATACGATAGACCTTGCCAATCTATTGCGAAACCGCGAGGTAACGTCTCGGCGGCGACTTCTTGAATTGCTGCAATCGCTTGCCCTGTGCTCCTGCCCGCAGCCGGTGCCCCTTGAATTGCCGCCGTGGTATATAAATTGTAGCGGCTGATCTCGTTCATGCCCTGCTGCTTTTTAAGTCTCATGAATGCGGAGTATGGCACCATTTCCCCGCGATCATTTTTGACGAACATGTTCTGAAAGTCCTCGGGATAGCGCCGGAACTCTGGCAAGGCCTGGACGTAGACCTTATAGAACTGACCGAAGCGGACGAACCCTTGCTCCCAAGTACTGCCAACGACAATCGAGAGGTTGTTCATGGCGTCGCCGATCGACACGCCCTTCTGCATGGCCACGTCATTGTCGATCACCAGTTCATACTGGGGGTAATCGCTGGCGAAGAAGGTAAACAGCCCTTTCAGCTCCTCGCGTTTGGACAGGGCCGCCATGAACTTCGTAGTCACTTCGCCCATTTGCGCATAGTCACCGCTGTTTGTCTTATCGAGCAAATTCAGCGAGAATCCGCCGGCAGCACCGAACCCTGGAACCGCAGGCGGCTCGTAGAACTCCAGTTTTACGTTGGCAATCTCACTCCCTTTTTCCTCCAGCTTTTCAATAATTTGCTTCGAGGTCAGCTTGCGTTCAGCCCAGGGCTTCAAATTGATGAGGCAGGTCCCCGCGTTGGACCCACGGCCTTGAGTCAAAATCTCGTAACCGGCAATCGACGATACGGTCGTGATTTCGTCGAACTCCTTGCAGATCGCTTGCAGTTCGTGGGACTTGGCGTTGGTGTATTCGAGTGTCGAGCCGGGAGGGGTTTGGATGATCCCATAGATTACGCCCTGGTCCTCGAGCGGTATAAAGCCGCTTGGCAGTACGGTGTTTACTACAATAATACCCACCCCAAAGGCCGCGACGACAAGCAGGGTAAGCAGCCTCTGCTTAACAATTCTTTGGAGGATCCAACCGTAACCATTGGTAACCCTTCCCACCAAGCCATCAAAACCTCGCAAAAATAACGTGAGCGGATTAAGACTATTCTTTTTGGCTGCATCGTGGGGTTTAAGAAGCATCGCGCATAGAACGGGTGTAAGCGTCAAAGCGACCAGTCCGGAGAGCACAATGGACATGGCCATCGTCAAGCCGAATTGCCGATAAAAGACGCCAACTGGCCCTGTCATGAAAGTGACCGGAACAAATACGGCGGTCATCGTCATGGTGATGGCGATGATCGCGCCACTGATCTCATGCATCACCTCTTGAGTCGCTTGATAAGGTCCGAGATGCTTTGTGTGCATTTTTTCGTGCACCGCTTCGACCACCACAATCGCGTCATCGACCACGACCCCGATCGCTAGCACCAATGCGAACAGCGTGATCAAGTTGATCGACAATCCGAAAATCAACATGAAGAAGAAGGCTCCGATTAGCGATACAGGCACCGCCAAAGTCGGGATAAGCGTGCTGCGTAAGTCCCCCAGAAAAAGATACACTACCAGCGAAACTAGCACGAATGCCTCGAGCAACGTATGTAGCACCTTCTCGATCGACGCATCTAGAAAACTCGAGACATCATAACTGATCTCATAGTCCATACCGGGCGGAAAGGATGCCTCTTTGATCTCCTCAAGCTTCTCTTTGACCTTCTCAATAACGTCGGTCGCATTGGAACCAGGAGTTTGTTTGAGAACAATAGCTGCCGAAGGTTTGCCATCGAGGTCGGAGTAGAGATCATAGAACGAAGAACCCAGCGAGACCTTGGCAATGTCCTTCATCCTCAGAATCTCACCCTTCGGGTTAGCCTTCAGGATGATATTCTCGTATTGCTCCGGTTTGTCGTAGCGTCCGACCCAGGTCAGCACGTATTCGATGGTTTGCGATGTCGTACCGGTTGCTTGGCCAAGTCGTCCTGGCGAACCAATCATGCTCTGTTCGGACACGGCCTTCATGATGTCTTCAGCAGACACATTGTAGGCACGCATACGTTCCAGATTCAGTTCGATCCGCATGGCATAAGCGCGATTACCGAGAATCGTGGGTCGCGCAACGCCTTGAATCCGCTTTATCTCCGGTAGGATATTGACGTTGGCGTAGTTGAAAAGAAAATTCTGGTCGACGTTCTTATCAGTACTATAAACGTTCACATACATCAGCATGCTAGACATGTTCTGCATAACAATGATCCCCTCGCGATCTACGATCGGAGGAAGATTGTTTTTCACCGCCTGGACGCGGTTATTCACATTCATGACTGCCACGTTCGGGTCTGTGCCAGGTTCGAACACGATCTGAATCGTTGCCTCACCCGCGCTCGTCGCATCCGAGATCATGTAGCGCATATCCTGGACACCGTTGATGGATTGCTCCAGAATTACTAACACCGAGTCGATCAGTACGTTGGCACTCGCACCAGGATAAGAAACCGAAACGACCACGCTCGGTGGCGCGACGTCGGGAAACTGAGAAATTGGCAATGTCACGATTGCCAGCCCACCCAAGAACAGAATGATCAGCGAGATAACGATGGCCAATGCCGGCCGATGCAGAATTCTTGCGAACATGAAGCGTTGCCTATTCTGCGTGGTATTTTAGGTGGGCAAGCGCCTCAACAGGAGCAACATACTCGTATGCGACATCCTCGCCATCACGTACTTGACGAATCCCCTCCAGAACGATCTTATCACTCACACTGAGCCCATCCTTGATCAGATAGATGTCGTCTAATTCATTTAGAATGACAATCTCCCGTTGGTGTGCGACACCATGTTGTACTGCATGTTCATCTGCATGTTCATCTGCATGTTCAGCGCCATGTGCATGGCCAATTTCGGGGCCATCCTCAGTCCCATGTTCGGTATTTTGCTCTGGGCCATGCTCTTCCACGACAAACGCATACTTCTTGGCGAGAATCTCAAAGGTAGCTCGCTGGGGGATCACGATAGCATCCTTTAAAACGCGGCTGAGCAAAATGGTGCCGGTTTGTCCATGACGCAGCAGGCCGTCCGGATTCGGGAAATCGGCGCGGAAAGCGATATTCCCGGTCTCATTATTGAAGTCGGCCTCGACCGCACCGATCTTGCCAATCTGGGGAAACTTGTTTCCGTTTGCCAGCATCAGTTCAACTTTCAATTCATCCCGATGTGCATCAACTTTATATTCGAGATAACGGACTTCGGGCACGTTAAAGTAAACCCACATCACGCTATTGTCGGATAATGTTGTCAGCATATCACCTTCAGAGATCAGGCTGCCATGCTGATGATTCTGGTGATCGATGATGCCATCAAAGGGTGCCTTGATAGTGGCAAAGGCCAATTCGGCTTTGACCAGATTTAGATTAGCCTGCGCCTTAGCCAATTTTGCCTGGGCCAAGGCCACCTCCGGCTGTGCAACCACATTCTGCTGAAACAGTCGCTGGGTGTTAGTGAGTTCAATCTGCGCTAGCTGGACCTCAGCTAACTCCGCGTCCCGCTTGGCTTGGTAAAGTGTTGGCAGAATCGTGAACATCGTTTCACCTGCCTTTACGGACTGGCCCTCTTTGACCGGGATCGCCTCGAGATACCCACTCTCAAGTGCACGGATCTCGATGTGGCGGGATGAATGGATTTGGCAGACGTATTGCTGAGTAATGGTGACGTCTCTTGCCATCGGTCCAGTCACCAAAATCTTGTGGGGCTCCTCGTGATGATGCTCCGCGTTTTTTTGACAGGCGGGTATCAAGACTGAAATTATCGCCAGCGTGAACAGAAACAAGGGTGACTTTTTCATGGTGTTCTTGCTCGCTGGTAGTGAACGCTTAATGAATGCGTTTCAAAGCTAAATCTCGGCAGAGGGTCGCGCGCTTTACAAACATCAAGTAAATAGATTTAAGCCACGACTGACTTGAGGAAAGGCAAAAGGTGGCAATCATTTGAGCGATTAACCTACAAAAATTCACGTCTTTACAAACGTGAACTATATTGCACGAACTGCTTCTCGTCAATTCCAGTTCGCTATATGTCCCGCTCTCACTTGGCTTTACAACTCGAACTTCGCAGCCCAGACACTATCGAAAAGCGGCGAAACATACTCGCGCGGCTGCCTGGGTTACAGGTTGGTTAGGTTCAGGTTGGTGGGTATTTAAGGTTGGTTAGGTCTTCAGCGCATTACCTTAAAGGGCAAGCTTTAAAAGAAAAGCGATTTCATGCGCGAACGCCAAGAAGATAATGTTTTATCGGGTTTGGCTTGCATACTAGCACACCAATCGATGTAGTCGAGCATCTCGCTTACGCTGTTCAGGTCGAGGCCGCTTTGCAGGCTGCGATCGACGAGTCGCTGACGCCCTTCCGCAGTGGGTTCTGACTTTAACGCTTTGAATAGTAGTTCTTGTGTCAAGGTAGTGCTCCCAATCCACGAAAAGGACCTTTTCGCAACTATCAAATCTAAAATCACCAAGCGATTTGCCACTGGATTTCAGAGCAAACGTTATGCCAAATCGGCATTTGCTCGCATTTCGAACAGCATCGAGTAACGCTCAGGTCGAGGACTTGGTACAGTAGATTACTTTCGTTTGCGATAAAATTTTTGAGCTAGAATTCGTTTGCAATCGACTTCGGAAAGCAATATGGGCAAAAAACAGAAAAACGAGCCCGATGGTTTGCCCGGCCAAAAGACAGTTGTTGATGACGCTGCTCGATTGTCGCTCAATGCGACCAAGGATTTGGCGGATGACTCAGTAGCGCCATCAGACGCAAATACGTTTTCGTTTTCTGACACGCACCTCTCTGGCAAGATTGAAACTGCGGGCCGCAATTTACCTGGAGAAATGCCAACGACTTTGGGTCGTTTTAAGATCAACGGAGTGCTGGGTACCGGGGGATTTGGCAAAGTTTATCTGGGCTATGACGATCGATTGAAGCGCCGAGTTGCGATTAAAGTGCCAACTCAGGTTTTAGCGGGTATCGAGTTAGATAAGTTTCTTGAAGAGGCGCAGCGGCTTGCTCAACTGCGTCATCCCGGCATTGTGACCGTATTTGACATTGGCGAGTTTGATGGCCGCTGTTACATCGTTTCTGATTATCTGGCTGGATTGAGCCTTTCGGACTGGATGAATACGAAGTCGTATGGCTGGCGCGAAGCGGCGCACATCACCGCACAATTGGCCGATGCACTCGCGCACGCACATTCGCATGGAACAGTCCATCGCGATATCAAACCCTCAAATGTCATGATGTTAAGCGATGAGCAACCGGTGCTGATCGATTTCGGACTGGCGATCAGCGACTCGCAGGGCGAGCGAGAGAGCCCAGGAATCATTGCGGGAACTCTCGGATATATGTCGCCAGAGCAAGTGATGGGCAAGGCGCATCGTATAGACGGACGAACCGACATCTACAGTCTGGGGGTCATGCTGTATTACTTGCTTGCTCGGAAACGACCTTTCACGTCCAGCAATCGGTTGGAACTGATTCGGCAAATTTGCGAAGACGAACCACAACCGCTTCGTCAAATCGACAAAGACATTCCACTCGAGTTGGAAGGCCTGTGTCTCAAAGCGATGTCCAAGAGTATCAAAGAACGATTCACAACAGCCTCCGATCTGTCGAGTGCTTTACATAGGATCGTTCAACAGGGTCGAGTGGATCGCGGCGAAAAAGTCGATAGTCGCAACGTCAAAACTGAGAACTTTGCAGCTCCAGTGGAACTGATTTCGAAGGTGTCGGCGACCGGCAGTCGGATGCATGAAGCCGAGCGTCGTCAGATTACCACCCTGCATTTGGAACTAGACAGCTCGGCTCTTGACGCTGACGACTTGGATCCAGAAGTGCTGCATGCACTGATGCAACGCATTCGCGAACTGACCACGCGAATTCTTGGTCGCTTTGGAGGTCACATTGCACCCAGTACAAGTGAATCGATTCAGATCTATTTTGGTTACCCCTTAGCCATGGAGGACTCGGCGCGGCGAGCGATCTATGCCGGCCTTGAAATCTGTGCCGCAATTTTGAACTTGCAAGAACGAGCAAAAAGATCTGAATCGGCCGCTATTGGTTTTAGCGTGGGTATTCACACAGGCACCGTGGTTACCGAAGAATTGGAAGGTGGCGTTTCCAGTGAACGGCATTCGATTGTCGGCAACGTCCCGCGAGTCGCTGCGGGCTTAGTCGCATTGGCGGAGCCAGGGTCGCTGGTGATTACCGGAACAACCAAGCTGATTGCGGGAGATGCCTTTATTTACGAGTCTCTGGGTATTCACTCCGGAAAAGTGATCGGGAAGAATGTCGAGGTGTTTTCCGTTGTCGGTATCAGCGACGCAGAGTCCGATCGCAGCAATGATGAATATCCGACTCCGTTAATCGGTCGCGACCATGAGATGCGTGTGCTCAATCAATGCTGGTCGCGAGCAGGCAGCGGACTTGGCCAAACAGTACTCATGTGCGCTGAACCGGGCGTTGGTAAGACACGTTTGCTATCGGCCTTTAAATCGCAACTTGGGGACGCTGGGCGGCAAGCCTTTGGAGCTCGCTGTTCCACGTTTCATCAAAACAGCGCCTTTTATCCCATCAGCGAATTTCTCAAGCGGCGCGCGCAGTTGAATGCTGAGGACTCGGATGAAGCAAAGCTTGAAAAATTGGAAAGTTTGTTGAAACGCTTTGACTTGCCGCTCGAGCCAATCATTCCATTGTTTGTCGATTTAGTTTCGATACCGCTCGGGCCTCGCTATCCGGTCTTCGAAGGTACGCCAGAACGTCGCAAGCAAAAGACTATCGAAGCCATCGTCGAACTTGTGCTGGCCGCAGCAGAAACACAAGCTTTGCTGTTTACGATCGAGGATTTACACTGGATCGACCCCACCACCCTGGAATTGCTCAACGTCTTGATCGAGCAAATCCCTGCCGCGCCCGTGCTGTTACTCTTGACGTATCGCCCAGGCTTCGTGGCACCTTGGGCCGCGCGTCGAGCTGTCACACAATTGACAATCGCGAGCTTAACGCCCCAAGACACCGCCGACATCGTCACGCGAATTGCAGGAGAGCGCCCGCTGCCATCGGAGGTCGTTGACCACATTGTTGCTAAGACCGGCGGTGTGCCACTGTTCACAGAGGAACTAACAAAATTAATTCTAGAGTCGGACATTCTCAAAGCGTCGGGAAAGAACCTCGTACTCGCTCGGCCGCTCGATTCCATCATCATTCCCAACACGCTGCAAGACTCACTGATGGCGCGGTTGGACAAGCTGGGGCCCGCCAAAGAGATTGCTCAATTGGCCTCGGTAATCGGGCGAGAGTTTACATTTCCGCTACTCGCCGCTATTGCACCGTTAGACGAACAGACGCTGCAAACCCACTTGTCCAGTCTCGTCAATGCGGAACTTTTGCATCAACGTGGGTTTTACCCGCGAGCGAAATTCACCTTTAAGCATGCACTCGTCCAAGACACTGCCTATGCTTCGCTGCTGCGCTCGAAGCGTGGGCAGTGGCACGCGCGCATCGCCGAGGTCCTGGTTGAGAAATTCCCGCAGATTGCAGAGACCGATGCAGCGCTGATGGCTCATCATTACACAGAAGCGGGAGAAACGGTGCAGGCCATTGGTTATTGGGAAAAGGCTGGTCGCAAGGCTCAAGAACGATCAGCGATGCAAGAGGCGATCCACCACTTCACCAAGGGGCTAGAGCTCGTGGCCACACTTGAGCCGTCTTCGGAACGGGATGGACTCGAGTTCAAGTTTCAAATTCCCCTAGGAGTGGCACTTGTGACCGCAAGAGGTTACGCGGCCGCGGAAGTAGGACAGGTCTTTGAACGGGCCCGGGAACTTGGCCAATTGTTGGCGGGACCTGTCGAGCAGTTTTTCATACACTGGGGCATTTGGGCCTGGCGTGTGGTACGCGAAGAATTGCTGCTATGTAAACAAATGGGTAGTGAGGCATTGAGCCTGGTCGAGCCGCTGGGAAGCGCAGGTCTAAAAATGGAGGCCTTGTTCATTCCCGCCTTAACTTCGCTCTATGCGGGTGACTTCAAAACATCACAGCAATGTTGTGAACAGGGATTTGCCCTCTACGACGAAGCTACGGCTAAAGTTTTTTCGCAACATACGGGTCAAAATGTTGGTGTTACGCTGCAGTGCTATTGGGCCTTGTCGTTATGGCATCAGGGCTATCCAGATCAGGCGATTGAGCGCATCGAGCAAGCGATTTCGACGGGTCGTGCTTGCAATCACCCCTTCAGCCTGGCATACGCCTTGGGCCACGCTGGCTGGTTGTATCACAACTGCAGATTGAGTGCCGAGGTGCGACGCGCGGCAGATGCGACCTTCGCAATCGGTAAAGAACAGGGATTCGCATTCTGGCAAGCCGAAGGTTTGTTGCATCAGGGTTTTGCCCTGCTGCTCGACTTTCACACCCGTCTGCTCATGGTATTGACGGATTGCACGCACCATCACCAGTGATCCTGCGATGGTGGCATTGGTCGGTTCTTTACCGGTGGAGGTTTTGATGAAGTCTGAACCCGCCTGCATGCATACAATGCTGGCGCGCATGATATTTTTCAGGGTGCCCAGTTCACCTGTGGC
>JANLQO010000384.1:0-4313 GCA_031367855.1 Planctomycetia bacterium
AACGCTCACCGTACGATTACCTAGTCGAAACTATGGAAGCTCACTTCGCCAACAAACCAGCCCCGTCGTTGCTACCCAAAAAAGAACTCGCCGTAACTCGAAAAGTCGCCTAAACTAAACCCCAACCCGTGAACGGTTACCACTAATCCGAGAGCCGAACCGCCGATTAACAAAAGTACTATCTGTGGAAATTGCATCTGATGCCCAAAGACTCACGCAATGCAAATCATTGTGTGCTTCCATCGCTTCGACGAGATACTCGAATGGGGAGCGTTTTTGTATTCTACATGTTTCCGAGACTGTGAGGATTCGCTCGATAAATCGGTTTCCCGAGAAGTGTAGAACATTTTTCCTCAAATGTTCGTGGGCCGGCCTCCAGAGTTCAGCTTGCACAGAACGAAGATGCTTTGCAACAAGCAACGATTGCGCACATCGCTCCGAATCAACGCCTTTCTCTAATCGCGCCGGAAGCAGAACGATAAGAGATGCAAAATGCCGGCAGAAAGATGGCGGCAAGAAATAGCATGCTCAGACATGAATGTGGCCGCGCGGAGAGGTAACGCAGAATCAATCGTTCTGTAACGCCATGAACATTTGGGGACAAGTGTTCTACAATGCACCGGTTTGGGTGGCCAACTTGTGCGGCTAAATAAACACCCTTTTGGCTACTGGAAATCAATGATTTCGATTTGTCAAATTGGTAAACGATTTCGATCAGCGTGTTTTTTTAGGAAATGGCTATGGGGTTTTACAACAAATTGACCTGGATTGCGTGCAGTGTTCTCTTTGCGAGTGGGCCGGCGCAAGCACAGGACGCGGTAAATGCACCTGTGTCCTTTTTAAATCACGTCATGCCAGGATGTGATTTCGTGGGAGATCCGTTGCCGTTGCAAGCCAAGATGCGATTGGGAACTTTGCGCTTTCTACATCCGTCAGGGGCAATTGAAATGGCGGTTGCGCCGGATGAAAAAACCGTCATAACCTTGGACAGTTCACTGATCATTGCTTGGGATTTGACCAGTGGCAAAGAACTGTGGAGGAATCCTTGGACGGAAGTTGGTGGCCACATTGTCGGCCCTGCATATTGCCAGCGTTACATTGCATTTTGTCAGAGTAGTTCCCATTTCTATACCACCAGCAACACCAACATGGTCAACCTTTGGAATACACAAGAGAAGCGCCGCGCCGCAGTCATACTGGAATCGAGTGATCTAGGATTTCCCTCGACCAACTGGAAATCGATCGACGTCACAAGCGATGGCACGCGATTCATGCTGGGATCCGAATACGGACTGGCGTTGTTTGATGACAAAGGCAGGCTGCATTGGAAACTGGCTAATCGTCCTGATGAACCGATTGGGCAGGCTGGAGTCAATGACGATCGCTTGACCTTCTGCGGCGACTATGCGACAGGCAGATTAAGCCCCGATGAAAAAATGGTGGCTTGCGTTCGCAGTCAATTTCCGAAGGAGGTAACCTTGCTTGACGCGCAATCCGGTGCTGAACTATCAAAGATCGAAACGAAGGATAGAGTCGTGCGTCTCTGCTTCTCAGCAACAGGTGACTCGATTATTGCAACGGAACGGGATTGCGCGACGCGACGTTACTCAATCAGCAATCAGCAGCGAGAGTGGGAACATGTGATCCCGCCGGACCCCAGAAATGCCGAAAGTTACACGTCGGCGGTTGATAGTAGCAGCGACGGCAAGCTCATTGCTGTGGGCGCTCCGATTGGGCCGACAAATTTGATCTATCTGCTCGATGCAACCACTGGCAAGGAGCACGCGACGCTCAAAGGTCACGCTTGGAAGCCGTGGGCGGTAAAGTTCACGAAGGATAGTCGCAGTTTGTTATCAACGGGTTGGGACGCTGCGATTCGACGCTGGGACGTTTCGAGTGCGAAGCAATTGCCCTTGCCGCAAGGGATTCGTGGCAGTGAGAACATTGCCTATTCCCGTGACGGGAAATTGATTGCGTTTGCGGATGACGCTGGAAACATTCATCTAATTGATACTTTGACAGGCAGCGAGATTCGAACTATTGCGACTGACGACTTGAGTTGCGTGACAATGGTGTTTAGCCCAGATGCTAAAACGCTTTTTTGCGGTGGCGCGATCCAATCGGTCACAACAAAAGACCAACCTCAACCTGATCAAGTCGGCATTCGCGCTTGGAGTGTTGGCAGCGGCGAGTTGGAACATAACTGGCAATGGCCGCGCGGGAAAGACTCCCATTCGGACATCGAACAGATCGCTATCAGTCCCGATGGACGCTTTGCAACTGCAGCGGTTTTTCGACAAAGTAAGGCCTATGTTTGGAATATCGAACAGAACAAGCAGGTTGCAGTTCTACCCCACAACGAAGTCTATGGACTGGATGTTTCTCGTGACTCCAGGTTTCTCGCGACGGCGGGCTGGGATCAGATGCTTCGAGTTTGGGACCTAGCAACTGGCGACTTGGTGCGTGAGATTGCTGTTAAAGATGCCCTGAAAGATGACCCGAATAGTGACCTGCGGATGTATGGAGTCAAGTTCTCACCAGATGGGAATCACTTTGCTGGGGTACACATGGATGGGAAGATAAGCATTTGGAATCTTAACGGTGACACGGTGCCAACGCTGGATCACTATTTTCAATGCGATTCAAGGTTTATTTTTGGAGCGATCGCTTATTCGCCTGACGGCTTCTGGATCGCCTGCGGTCTCGGTGATTCCAACGTAAGGATTTATGACATCCAGAGCGGTGATGAGTTGTTTCACGTCGGCAGTCATCCAGATCAGGTGTACACGTTAGGATTCGGGGCTGACAACCGTACCTTGGTCAGTGGAGGTGGCGGCATCTCTTACTTATGGAATTTGGCACCGTCGCGTCAGGCGGGGGATACCGAGGACCAGCCCCAAGCGTTAGAAAGCGAATTGGAAATGGCTGAGGCGTGGAAGGCCCTACGCGGCGCTCAAGGTGATGCTGCCTATCGGGCACTATGGTCGCTTGCAGACAGCCCCAAGGCGGCCGAGTATCTTGCCGACCGGCTGAAGCAAATTCGGACCGTACTAGACCCGAGGGCACTCGCGCGTGGTCAAGATAAAGCTGAAGCAAAGCGCCGCTTGGAATTGGCTTCCAAGGCCAGCGCCAAAGATTGCAAGATTGAGT
This sequence comes from Planctomycetia bacterium, assembly GCA_031367855.1. Classification (GTDB taxonomy): domain Bacteria; phylum Planctomycetota; class Planctomycetia; order Pirellulales; family Pirellulaceae; genus Aureliella. The sequence continues at coordinate 3,151 of JANLQO010000384.1, forward strand.
TTAGCGATACTGTTCAGCGGGCGATCACAGCGCTGGGCATGTCGAAGTCGCCTAACGCGCCAGAGTTGCTCAAACAACTGGTTGATCAACACGCGAACGAAACAATACGTAGCTGGGCAGCTCAAGCAGCCAAGGACGGTCGAGCAATAGTGCGCTAACACTGATGTATTCAAGTAGCTGCGTATTTCCGAGACGCAGGTTTCGCGTTTCGGCGATACGCGAACACGTGTTTAGAAACCAAGTGAACAGTGGGGATTTCGATCCGACAGCTAACTCGCACTGGTGGAACAATGACTGATTCAAACAAAGAGACGCCGAAATTCTCCCTAAGCCGAATTGTTGGTAGATTATTACGACCCGCGTTACGTTTCAAGATTTCTACTTTCTTGATCGTCATTAGCCTCTTTGCATGCTATTTCGCGATAAAATTCTTTCGCGAGCCGGTTGGAGTTGCCAACCTTGGACAATTGCGCGCACTCGATTCCATCGCAGTTGATATTTGGGCGATCGAGTGGAGCCCTGATCGACGATGGTTGGGATTGGTAGGTTGGGAGACGCCGGTGGAGATTCGTGAAACAACGACGTTGCTTCATTTAAAAACCATAGGAAAAGGCAAACGCATAATCCACTTTGCGTTCAGCTCCGACCCTTCGATTGTCGCCTTTGCAGAAAATGGTACTAAGGTCGAAATACTGAACACACTTCGGGGCACTTCGATTGAAATCGAGACCGGCGTACCGCAGCCTGAAATGGAATTCAGTCCAGACAATCAGTTCCTGGTTACCGCTGGATATGCTCAATCGGCAGCACTATGGCGAGTGAGTGACGGAGCCCTTGTTCGCGAGTATCAAAGTAACCAATCTCCCAGTGGACTAGCCGTTGAGTTCAGCCTTGATGGAAGATGGTTGGCAGTTGGGAATCGTAACGATGTAACAAAAATTTTCGAGACATCGACTGGCAAATTGCTCCACACGCTCCCTAAGGGTTCAACGCACGGTTTGGCCTTCGATCCAACCGGCCAACGATTGGCTATAGCCTATGTCGATGGCACCGTTGCGATCTGGAACATGATTGATGGAAAACTACTGGCCTCGTTGGCGACTGGGGCAGAAGAGATTTATCGGGTCGACTGGTCGCCAACTGGAGACCTGCTTGCTGCAGCC
>JANLQO010000410.1:0-15860 GCA_031367855.1 Planctomycetia bacterium
CCCTTGCCTTGTAGAACGATCAATCGATCACCTACTGAATCACCAAGCACAAGATCTAGTTTGCCGTCACCCGAAACGTCTCCTACGGCAACTCCGCTGGGGCTGAATCCGAGCGGCAGGATGAGGCTGATGCCAAAAGTATCGTTGCCAGCCAAAAGACCGACCAGGGACTGATCGAGCGAGCTAATGGCGACCGCATCCTTCTTTCCATCGCCGTTCAAATCTCCGAGTACTAATTACGTTGGGCGAACAGGAAGGTCGATGTCCGTCCGAGCATAGGTTGTGGGACTGGTGTGTTTGAACAGCGACAAGGATTTTCCGACTTGATTGGCCGTTAGGATATCGAGCAAGTCATCATGGTCTGCATCCACGAGTTCTACAGCCACCGGGAACAAGTCGGTCAATAGATCGGGCTGTCTTGCAAACGTCTCATCGACCACTCCGTGAAGAAGCTTGACTCGGTCCAAGCCTGCAACCACCGTGACGGAATCGGGCCGACCATCTCCATTGATGTCACCCGTAGCGATATCGGATAAACCCTTGGTTTTGCCGATAAAGGCCTCGTTATGCTTGAGCCCTCCTAAGCCTGTTAGGTCATCGACTCCATCGCCGTTGAAGTCACCGACGAACAATCCGTTGGTGGACGACGTAGCCGTCGTGAAACCGTATTGCTCAGAAAAAGTTCCATCGGCTCTTCCCAAGAGAACGCTGTTGTAGGGTCGTTGGCTGTAGGAATAAAATCCGTAGCCCCATGTTGTTGCCAGATCCATTAAACCATCACCGTTAAAGTCCCCTTGGTTGAGAAGGAACCCGTTGGTTAGATAGGTCGTAGGATCGCGAAACGTAAAGTCTCCATTCCCGAACATGACGACGGTCGTTGCGGAGTGCGTCGAGTATGCGATATCGTTCTTGCCGTCGTGATTGAAGTCTCCCACCGCGAAACTATCGATAGATTGGTCTGCGGGAATGAATGATGGATTCTCGATGACTGTCTTTCGAAACATAATGGAGGCATCGTTGCCCACGCTACCGGTTTGCTCGTAGATGGCAAAGCGGGAGGGTGTGCCATTGTTGGGATTGTTTCTGCTGAAGGCAAAGAATTCTTTGACACCATCGTTGTTGAGGTCCCCCATCCCTAGGGCTTCGTCATGATAGAAACCATAGGCTCTCGGTGTGAGCGTGATAAGGTTGGATGCGTCAGGAAGCTCGCGGTACCGACGGTTGGTTGGATCGTAGATTAGAACCACGATTTTTGTATTGACGTTCGTATCAATGTTGCCGGTTTGAAGTCGATAGACCAGATCCGGGTAGCCATCGCGATTGAAATCGTCCGTTTGGAGAATCTGGTTGCTGACTCCTCCTGGACCGGCTCCTTGCGAGGGGATAGTTGGCAGGTACTGAAATGCACCGTTACCTAGCCCAAACGCTTGTCCGAACCGACCACCGTCCATCCAAGCGAGATCCAGTTTTCCGTCGCGATCGATATCCAATGCAATCAGAGAAGTGTACCCTTGAATACCACCTAGAGCTGTTTCGTAAGGGGCAAACGTTCCGTCTCCTTTACCGGCAGCGAAAAAGAATGCGGCTCCGTAGCCAGCTCCACCCATGGTCACGATATCGACATAGCCATCGCCATTAAAATCCCCCGTGACCGACTCGCCTGAGCGAGCCTTAACTGCATCGTAATTTTGGTTGTATGCGTAGCTATTCACAAAATTAGGAGCTCGAAGCGTACCGGGCTGGTCGCCAAGAAACGTGCCGACCGCGCCAGGTCTTTGATCGCGTTGGCTAGCACCCACTGCCATATCCATCACGCCATCGCGATTGAAATCTGCCACGGCAAGATACTGCGTGGTACGGGACAGTTTTACGATACCTTGACCGATGTCGTCGTCAAAGAAAGCACTGTACTGTTTTAGCTCGAATGATCCGGTCCCACTCCCAAGACCAATCATGATGTTCCCAGCGTTGTTCGTATCTCCAAAGACAAAATCAATTTTTCCATCTCCATTGAGGTCTTTGCCTCGCCCGTCAGAATTAACAATTCCAGGCCAGTTGGGGTCATCAAAGTTGCTGTTGACGACAACCGCGTTGCCAGCTTGCGTTCCGTTGCCAAACAAACCGTTCCCTTGCCCTTTAAGTAGTACGACCCCCATGTTCGTGCTTACAAGAGCGTCAGCTTTACCATCGCCATCAAAGTCATCGATGTACGCAGTCGTGGGACTGACGTTGCGGGCGCCTGTATTGCTGCTGTTGAAGTAACTACTGGTGACGGTATTGATTGTTTCGCCAAACTGTCCGCCGCCATTGTTCAAACGCACTTCTAGGCGAGTGTCGTTGTAGTTGAGCCGAACGAGGTCTGGTCCGTTGACTCCATCCACGTCTGCAACGTATCCAAGACCACCGTAGTTGTTCGCTGCGGCTAGTAAAGTCGTTCCGGAAAAACGTCCGGTTCCATCGCCTAGCTGGATTCCAATCCCTTGACGGCCACCGATTTGGACTTGGTCGTTTTCGAAGAAAATCAGGTCCAGCTTTCCGTCCGCGTTGAGATCCGCCATCTGCGTGTTAGCAACGTAGTTCCCCGAGTTGGCTGAGACGATTGGGGAGGCATCAAAGAGGCTCGTCGGATTCCCTGGATAGACGAGTGTCTGGTTAGTAGCAATCGTGGTGACGATCAAATCGAGTCGGCCATCCCCAGTCACATCGTTGAGATGCGCCGACGCAGCTCGCCCGATCCTGCCCGCGACAACCGGCAAACTAGCTTGCCATCCCTCGCGGAAAGTGCCTTCCCCATTACCCAAACGCACAATGACATGGCCTAGATTGTTGGCATCGTTCCAGTTGCCGCTTCCAAAGAGACTCGCCAACACAATGAGATCTGGGTTTCCATCGCTATTCACATCTCCGGTAAGAACTCCTTGGATATCTCGCTGGTTGTCGCCAAGCGTATTGGGTGCGAGTCCAAGTTCGACAGGATAGGCTGTTGTGAACGGAGTGCTCAGAATCGAAGGGTTAGGTTCGCCGATGCTGATAGGTTTCGTCGATCCAAAACGCCGAGGAGATCCGGCCAAGTAACCGAGTTGCTGCTCACCTTGGTTAGCAGTAATGAGACTCATTGAGCCATTCGTTTGTTTCAGAACATCGACAGCAAGCGGTCCTAATCCTGTAGCGTACGTCTGCACTTCAAAAGGACTGCTGACGACTGCGTCGGTCTCGGGAGTACTAGTGATGATCGGCGGTCGATTGGCGAGCGTTTCACGAACGTCAACTGTAAAGTACTGTTGTGTCGTGCCGCCGAGAGAATCACTGACCTGGAAGCGAACTTGCACACTGCCAATATCGCTTGAGGATGGCGTCCAGGATATTGCTCCGGTATTCGCGTTGATCGTCATTCCCGCTGGGCGTGCAATCAGAGAATAGGTAAGAGGTTGTTGTTCAGGATCGCTAGCTTTTATCTGCGCCGCAAAAGTGTCGCCCACTCCAATCAATGCATCCGCCAACGGTAAAATCGTTGGCAACTGATTCAATCCGCTCAGCATGGTAAACGCATAGCTAAATCGCTCACGACTAGGATTCTTGAATTGAATCGACCTAACGGTAGTCGTTGCCCCAGGCGCAAGAGATTCGCCCATTTGCTGAGTCAAATTGAGGTAGGGACGTCCGTCTGCGGTGAAGCCATCAGGATTCACGAGCCCAACGGCTGGATCGGACAAATTGCTGAGTACTGCAACCAAGGTTCCGACGATTGGATAGCTACCCGAGTTTAGCACTTGAAGGTTGGAAGATAGAACCGATGCATGGTCCTCGGAAAGGGCCGTGTCACCATAGTTAATCTGCAGGCTGCCGGATACATCCGATAGCGAAGCGAAATCGAACGGCTTGCCCGCGTTGGTTCGAGCTGTCGGCTGGTAGGAATTGGGAGGAGCGGTTTGCGAATCGACTATCTCGATGCCGCGAATCGTGACTGTGGAGTTGTTGTCTTGGTCGTTGTTGGCCAGCCTCGCGACAACTTGGACCGTGCTGCCGGCTGCTGTTCCGGCCAGATTGATCGTGACGGTTCCTGTATCAAATTGCACGGCAGGTCCCGGCACGGGAGTCAGACCTTCGCTCCAATTGAACGCCGCATCGCGTCCGGGTGAATAAGGTAGAACCAGCGGTTGACCCGCTTGATCAAGCACCAAGATTTCGAGGGCATCCCGGATGGTACGTTGGCTTGCAGCATCAAAACTAGGCAAATCAAACCTGACTTTGATAGCGGATGTCGCGTCAGGCAGTGTGACACTTGCTGAAAGCTGCGTCAGAAAAGAGTTGCCCTCGATCAATCGGGGTGAGCAAGCATCGTAAACGTATTTGCCTTGCGCCGTGTTTGATCCGCCTGCATTTGCAAAATGCCAAGACGGTTTTCCCGAACTTGGGGTTGTGCCTGCCGGTACGTCGCGCGCGTTCAGTCGATTGATCACTAGCAGAACATCAAGTGGCGAAACTATGCCATCGCACGATACGTCAATGAATGGTGGTGGGGCAGCATTGTCGGGAATTTCGAGAGGCAGCGGCTGTGATCGCGGGCCGTAAATGGGGTGATTTAGTTCATTAATAACCAGCAGAGCGTCAAGGGGGCTTACGACCGACTCAGGATCTTTGCTCACGTCGAGGGGTTGCAACACATTGGTCCAAACGGCTGCGACGAACATCCTGCGGGCCTCAAGTTGCTCGAATTGAGAAAGTCGATTGGTTGCCAACTTCCTGCTTTTGAGTCTCCATTTGCCCAACAGGCGACGAATGTTTATGCGTTTCACGTTGGTCTGACTGCTCATGTTTGAAGGAAACTGTGTTGTAATCACAACTTATGCACTGTAATCAAGTAACGCCCACTCAGCGAGTTCTTGCGCGGCTACCCGTTATTGCAAAGCAGTTTTCGCAAATACGTCGTTTAAACTTAAACGCCTGAGCATTAATCAGGCGGCTCGAAAGGGTGCATTTTCTTGCTAGCGATTAACAATGAAGCGTACGAAAGATTGCGTTTTAAAAAAAAACTGACGAAAATAAGCAAGAACTGGCAACACCTTGGATATTCCTTTATGAGACGACACTCTGACGAGCTAACGACCCATCCAAGCTTGTTATTGCGAGTCCGCGATGCCGGCAACCACCTTGCCTGGAACGAATTCGTCGAGGTTTATGGGCCAGTCATTTTCAACTACTGCCGACTTCGGCAATTGCAGGAATGCGATTCATCGGATGTTGCTCAAGAGGTGTTGCTGCGGTTGTCCCGAGCGTTGCGCGAGTTTGAGTACAAACCAGAATTGGGGCGATTTCGCGATTGGTTGGGTAAAGTTACACATCGCGAATTGCTCAAGTTTTGGAATCGGCGTGGAATGGCCCAGCGGGTAGCAGGTGCTCTAAGCGAATCGTCAACCATTGAGGCTGAGGACAACTCGCTGTGGAATGACCACTTCCATGCGGAGTTGCTGCAGGCGGCCTTGGAGCGGATTCGCAGTGAGTTCACGGTTCAGACTTGGGAGGCATTTCAGTTAGCTTGGTTAGAAGACCAGTCACCCCAGCAAGTGGCTGAGCGATTGCAAATCGGAATTGAGAAAGTTTACGTTGCCAAGAGTCGCGCCTTAAAAAGGCTGCGCGAGGAAGTGCTTCGGCTCAGCGAAGATCTACCTATCGCCCAAAATTAGTATTCAAAACTATGCAGTGTCTGGACCCGCAATCAATTAGGGAACTACTTCGCGACGATGGGTGTTTCGAACCTTCACAGATCGAGCATCTACGGATTTGTGCTGATTGCCAGCAACTGTTTGATCGCATTGCCGACGATCCTGAGCTGCGACTGTGGCGGAATGTGCGCGCTGGTAAGACCAAGCCAGCAAGCCCGTCATCAGCGTGCCTCGACTTGATTGAGCGATTTCGTTCAAAAGACACGTCCTCGGAGAAAACCTCCGCTCAAACGACAGCTACTGACTCGCGATTGGCACCGCCCACACCTGCTCTCGAAGCTGGCTCTTTGATTGATCACTATCGACTTGTCCGCGAATTGGGGCGCGGCGGCATGTCCGTCGTACTCGAAGCGGTCGATACACGCATCCACCGCACGGTGGCTCTCAAATTGATGCAGGTCTCAGCGAACTACGATCGTGCTCGCGCCCGTTTCGTGCGCGAAGCGACGTCGGTCGCTTCGATAAGACATCCGAACGTCATCACCGTCTTTGCAGCCGAATATCCCGACAATTTCCTGCCCTATTTGGTGATGGAGTTGATCAAGGGCGAGACCCTGCGAACGTGGATTGCGCGCGGCGACGGGTTCAACCCTCGCATGTCTGCGGACATCGTGGCACAAGTTGCCGATGGACTGGAGGCCGCGCATCAGGCCGGCGTGCTGCACCGTGACATCAAACCCAGCAACATTCTGCTGGCAAAACTCGACTGCACTTCATCTAACGTCGCTCGATCAAACGCGGTGTTGCAGCCAAAACTAGCCGACTTTGGGCTCGCGCGCCCCATCGCACCAGAAACCGATTTGACGCACTCCGGTATTCTTGCAGGGACGCCCGCCTATGTGAGCCCTGAACAAATACTTACACCAGAATTAGTCGATCAGCGAAGCGACATCTACTCGCTTGGAGTCACGCTCTATGAGTCGCTTACGGGCACCGCGCCCTATCGCGGCTCTTCGCAAGCCGTGTTGCAACAGATCGTCGAAGGTGAATTTGTTCCGCCGAAGCGTCTCAACTCAGCGATTCCCCAAGATCTTGAAACGATCTGCTTGAAAGCGATGAGTCACGATTCAGGTCAACGTTATGCAACGGCGGCTGAGTTCGGTGCAGATTTACGTCGCTGGTTGTCCAACGAGCCAATTCGGGCGCGGCGCTCGTCCTCCATTGAAAAGCTTTGGCGGTGGGTGATCCGCAACCCACGTGTTGCCGGGTTGGCCGCATCGACACTTGCTCTGTTGATGCTGCTCGCAGGCGGATCACTTGCCTTTGCCCTGTTGATTAACTCGAAGAATGAACAATTGGAGCGCGAAGTCGATAAATCGCGGCTGGCAGGCATCCGTTCTGAACGTTTCGCGAAATCTGCTACGGAGCAGCGTGAGTTGGCAATTGCCTCGTTGAATGACTTGATCAGCAAAGTTCAGACGCAGCTGACGGACCAGCCCGGTACGCTTAAGCTGCGAGAAGAATTGCTTCGGACGGCCTTTGCAGGACTCGACCGTCTGGCTCAAAGCGCCGATCAAACGGGTTTGGAGCATACCACGATTGCGGCTCATCATCAAATGTCCAAAATCCTTACTGCCTTGGGGGATGCGACGGGTGCGATGAACCAGGTTCGCAGAGCCGCAGACTTGTGCGCGCTCGCGATTGCCGAAAATCCAAACGACCTGGAATTCCAGCGCGACCTCGCCAACACCCTCGCACTCGAAGCCAATCTCCACCGCGAAGCATTTGCGAACGACAAGATTCCACCCGTTCTCGAACGACTACTTGAGCTCAGACAGCACTTGGCGGCCCTTCAGCCCGAGGACTTCAAGGCCCAGCGCGATCTTCTCGTTTGCAAGCAACAATTGGCAGACGTGGAACTACGCCGTTTTGAGTACATGCCTGCGTTTGACGGATTTGACAGTGTTTTGAAAAACGTTGTTCAACTGCAAGCACGATTTCCGGATAGGCAAGAACTAATACGCGATCAATGCGTATTGCAGAATCGCATGGCCTCCATCTTGCTCCAATTGAACCGTATGCCGGAAGCGGAAGAACTGCTGAATGGTTCGATCAAGTTGATGGAAAGCCTACTAGCGAAGGCCCCCGATAATACCACCTATCAAACCGATTTAGGCTCGGTGCTCAGTCGCTTGGCCCGTCTGAAGCTTGCAAATTTCGATCACGCGGTAGCGCTGGAATTGGCGAACCGTGCGAAAGCACATTACGAATTGATTGCAGACAAAAACCCGGCGGATGCTACACTGCAGTCGTTAGTCGGAAACGTAACTTACTTGCTGTATGAGGTGCACTTTGCCACAGGTCGATTTTATGAAGCGCGCTTGGCCGCAGAAGCATCGGCACGTATTCAAATCCAACTAAACGAACAACATCCAGGCTCGGCAAAGCCACTCTACTTGGCCGAAGAAGCCACCGCAGCGGCCAGCGGAATGTATTTTCGACAGGGCGATCTTCCCAACGCGCTGGCCATGCAAGAACGCTGCAGCGAACTACTCGACTTGGTTAGACAAGCGAAAGACTATTCTCCCATTGGCCCTTACGCCCATCTGCTCGATCATTCGAACGCACAAGCCCGCGCCTTAGCGCTATGTATCGCGGGCGAGAAAGCCATTGAGGATGCGATGGTGGTCGAGCCCAACGCCGCGAAGTTGGCGACAGCACTGCTAGCCTGCGAATTGGCCCGCCGCGGCGAGATCGAATCCATGCTGGCTCATGCTGAACAGCTCCGCGATTTATCACCAGCTCCCGAAAGCGATCAAGTCTTGGTTCTCTATCCGCTCGCCCGCGCCTACGGTGTCGCGGTCGCGAAGCTAACCCAAACGCTCTCGACGACTGAAGACCATACTCGTTTGCGGTTGACGGAGAATCGCTGCCTTGAAACACTTTCAAAACTGCTCAAGATTTCGCCGCAACATCGCGAATTGCTCCGAGGTGAACCCGATTTTGCGTCCATTCGACGCGATCCCGCATTTCTCGAACTTTTGACCGTTACCAAGTAGGGCAGGCACGCACTGCGAATCGCCTTTTCAAGGCTTGGCGAGAAACGCACCGAGAGGTTGCTTGGTACTGCGATCCCACACGGTAATCGTGCCTTGCTGAGTTCCCACGGCGAACGCCGAGTCGCACAGGGCCATGGCTGTGATCCACTCCGTCAAAGCGACTTCGAGGGATTTGCCTTCTCGGAATTTCGTAACCGTTTTCTGCTTCGGTTTGTCTTGCTCGTCTTTGCCATCGTCGACGGTTTTTAGTTCGATCCGAAATTCACGAATTCGGTGTCGATCCGCGATGAAAATCTCTTGACTATCGGCTTTGAAACGTTGCAGCACGCGCGGCAACCCCGACTGTTCCGCAAGTACGCCATCGCTGTCATCCCCTTCCATCAGCCGCAAGCGTCCTGTTTCATCGAGCGACAGCGGCCGATTGCTCAAAAATGCCGCACCACCCACAGCGCGTTCATGTCGGTCGTAACTCGCGATCAGTTCCATCTTTGCGCTGTCGAACAGCTTGGCGGTGCGATCGCACGAGGCAGTGATTAAGCGTTTGCCGTCGGCTGACCATGCCAGTCCAAGAACCGCATCCGCATGAGGCGTCTGGGTGATGCTCTGACCGAAACGATGATCACTCAGCAACTCAACTACGCGCAGGCTGCCATCCTGGCCACCGATAGCGATACGCTGGCCATCAGGCGTTACAGCTAAATCCGCTGCGACATCCGCCGTCGCATCGAGCGCTACACGACTGTTGTTGGGATCACCGACGGAGATCCATTCGATTACCCCGCGCTGCGCTGGAGATCCGCTCGAAACTAGCAAACTTTGACCGTCGGGCGCGAGCGCGATGGCTGCAACGTGGGGACCCGCCACAGGAACTCGCGCCAGCAATTCCCCGGTTGCAACTCGCCATTGGGTCACCTCAGCGTAGCCACCTACCCAGATTGTTTCGGCACGGTTCGACATAGTCATTGCATGAATTGCAATGGCTCGTTGGTAGTGTTCAGGTGCGACGACTGAGCGTGTGATGGCAATCGCCGACATGCTTCGGTTCTGGTCCGCCAAGTCGACCGGCGCGCCCGCTTCGATCCAAATCCGAAAAGCGGCCAATTGGTCCTGCGTGAGCGGAGCTGCATCAGCGGGCATTCGCGCCGATGCATCGTCACTGACCAAGCGGAGCCACAATTCGCTTTCTTGGAGCATCTTGCCAACCACCGGCTTCAACTCGGAATCACCCGGAACGAACAATTGAGCTGGCGTGGCGACCGAATAGCCGCCTTCTTGCTTTAGGCCGTGACAAGCTTGACAACGCGACGCCAGAATCGGTGCAATCTGCTCGCGAAACAGCCCCCTCGCTTCAGTGTGACTCATGTCGGCTGTCTCACTGGCCTGTTGAGCGATTCCAGCACTCGGCGATGGAGTGAACGCCGTCAGGCAGAATGCGGCGAAGTAAGTGCACAGGAAACGACCGAGCATTTTTTTGGAATCCGGGAAGTTATCTGGCAACTATCGTTCTTGCTGGGGGTCTCGCTTGCCGAGCGTGACCGCGCAGAAGCGATGAAGGTCCCCATTTGGGTGTTTTGATCGGTAGTTTTCGCGTTGGCGGGTTATCGTATATCATAATTCATTGTGTCGACTTCTGCCCATCCCCGCCCGGAGCTTGCCTTGTTTCCCTTCCTTCGCGTTTTAAGTTGCATTCTTGGCTTGGCAACGATTCTGTGCGCAAGTTCCAGAGCGGCGGATCCAAGCACGACTACAACTACAGCCGTCGCAAGCCGCATTGAGATCTTCCCCAAGCAGATCGTTGTCAGTAGCGATTACCCAGCTCGATTCATCGCCATCGAAACGGCCGCTGACGGTTCCTCCGTTGATCGGACGCGCGAGGTCGCAGCGGCGCTCATGGCCAAGCCCCATGCAACTTTGTCCTTTGGCATGGACGGATCGCTGCAACGCAATCCAGCCGCACCCACGAACCCTGCGCTCGTTGAAGCCGAAGTGCACCTTAACAACCAACGCGTCCTGCTTGAGGCGACGGTGCTCGCAAGTGCCGATCCAAGCCCTGTCTTCGCGCGCGAAGTTTCCGCAATCCTTGGTAAATCGGGTTGCAATCTTGGAACTTGCCACGGCAACTTGCATGGTAAAGGTGGTTTTCGATTAAGTTTAAGAGGGGACGATGCTGAGTGGGATTATTCAGCGATTGTTCGCGGTGGTTCGGGGCGACGCGTCGATTCGTTTGCGGCCGAACTGAGTTTGATGCTGACCAAACCTAGCGGTCAACTGGCACATCAAGGCGGAGCGCGATTCGAACTCGGTTCGACGGAATACGAATGGCTCAAGCGCTGGATCGACGAGGGCTGCCGTTGGAACGCGAACAATTTGGCTCCGACCAGTGGAACAAGCCTACAGCCCGGTGCGGTGCTTACCAAATTGAACATCTATCCCACTCGGGCGCTGCTGGCGCCCGAATGCCGGTCGCAACAAGTTGTCGTCACCGCCACTTTCGCCGATGGAACCCTTCGGGACGTGACACGCTGGGCGCGTTACGAACCAAGTTTAGCGACTGACGTCAACGTTACTTCAGACGGCTTAGTCAGCGTCAACAAACCGCTGGACGTTTCGGTCTCGGTCTCGTATCTCAGCGGACGCGCGGCCACTCGCTTGACGTTTCTTCCCGAACAACAGCCTGCCGAGCAACAGCTGACAGAACAACTAGCTGCACCTAATCGACTCGACCAGATCGTCGAGAATCAACTTCAGCGTATGCGGTTGCAACCGACGGAGGCTGCGGCGGAAAACGTATTTTTGCGGCGTCTTTACTTGGTCGTCGTGGGTCGCTTGCCAACCGTGGCGGAGGCTCATGAGTTTCTATCTTCGACAAACGTCGACAAGCGGGAACGCTTGACTGAGGAACTGCTGAATCATGCCGGCTATGCGGCGCTGTGGGCGATGCGCTGGAGCGATTTATTGCGCAACGAACAAAAGGTGATGAGTACGGAAGGGGCGCGCCGTTGGCACGCTTGGATGATGGAACAAATTGCCGCGGATCGACCGTTGAGTGAATTCGTTGCTGAGATGATCACGACCACTGGTAGTACCTACGAGCATCCACCTGCCAGTTTTCATCGAACTCATCGCGACCCTGAAACGGCGGCTGAATCGATCGGTCAAGTTTTTCTAGGGGTGCGTTTACAGTGCGCTCGCTGCCACAACCACCCATTCGATCGCTGGCGGCAAGACGATTATTACGGATTGGCTGCGTATTTCACCACGATCGAACGCAAGCAAGTTGACAATGCGCCTAAAGATAAATTTGACAAACACGTGATCTCGGGAGATGAGGTAGTTTCCCTTGCTCAAAAATCGGCCACGATTTTGCATCCCGGCCGCGCATCGAACGTGCCGCCCAAGCCGCTTACGGACACGTACCTGACTGACGTAGAGGGGAAAGTCGCTGTCGCGCCGATGCCAGGAGTAACCCCGCTGGAGGCCTTGGCAAATTGGTTAACGAATGACAATCGCTTTTTTGCCCGCAACATGGCGAATCGAATTTGGTTTCATTTGATCGGACGCGGTATCGTAGACCCGCCTGACGATTTTCGCGATTCGAATCCAGCCAGCAATCCCGAGTTACTCGAGTACTTGACCGATGAATTGATTCGTAGCAACTATTCGGTTCGCCATTTGTCGAAAGTGATTCTCGCAAGCCGCACGTTTGCTCGGGCCGCTGTCGATGATGTTCATGTCCAAGGACTTGACGCCGAAGCGAATTTTGCTGGCTATCCGCTCCGTAGAATGTCCGCTGAAGTTCTGATGGACGCGCTCAGCGACGTAACGCAAGTCAGCACCAAAGTAGAAGATCAAGCCACTTCGCCGACCTCCTTGCAACGTGCCGTGGTGCGAGCTGAAGTACCGCCCGGAAGCGGTTTTTTGGCTACGTTTGGCAAACCGAACCGATTGCTAATTTGTGAATGCGAACGCTCGAATGCCGTTTCGCTCGGCCAATCACTGATGCTCGTCAACGGGGCGGATATGCGCACTAAATTGGCTGAATCGACGAACTGCATTAACGCCATGCTCGACGCCAAAATGGCTTTTCCGCAAGCCATCGAGGAACTTTATTTCGCAGCGCTGACGCGATCGCCAACACCCGCCGAAGCGAAATGTATGGAAGGGTATGTAACTCAGGCCGCTGACTTTCGAACCGCCATCGAAGACATTCTCTGGGCGCTGATCAACAGCCAAGAATTCGCCATCATTCGCTAGCAAGTGGGCTGGGCTGCCACTAGTGGGGTAAGCTTCCAGCTCTGCCGACGCTCCGCGACTCACGTTCTCGTGGGCAACACAACTTGGGCAGTGGGTGGCACGTCCCTGAGTATTCGAAGGGCGTGGCTGGTTCCGTTGTAGATTGCGTCGGATCGCTCCACTGAGCACTGTCGAACCGCGCAAATAGCGGGCAAACGATAGGCCTTGTGGGTTTTCGGGGGTGGCAATATCATTTCCAGTTGATTTAACCCACAGAAAGCTGTCAATTGGATTGTGGCTAGGGGGGCAAATACCCACTAGCTTGTCAATTCCCGAGCTGAAACATGGACAATTTAATTCCCGTTATCGACTTGATTCATGCTGCGACTGTGCGTTACGCGCTGTTAGCGCAAGACTCGGCGCCTTCTGAACCAGCATCGGGTGCGGGAGATGTCAGTCTATTGACCAGTTTCTTTGGCAATCCCGTCAACTTGTTGATGCTGGCTGTGATGCTGTTCTTTTTCATCGTCATTTGGCCACAACAGCGGCAGGCTAAGTCGCAGCAAATGGCGCATGAGAAAGCACTTGCGGGAATGAAGAAGAATGATCGGGTGATTACATCCGGTGGTATCCATGGTGTGATTATCCAAGCAAACTCAGACGAACCCGTCATCACAATTCGCATCGACGAGAATTCCGGGGCACGCATGACCGTGAACCGTGATGCTGTTGCGAAAGTATTTACCGAAGCCTAGAAACAACTCCCCGCATGTCGCTCGCTAAATGAATAGCGCGCCTGCAAAAGAATTTTCCTCAGGGACATCCAATGGACTGCTTTTCGATGCTAGACCTTCTAGCTTTTCCGATGCAACTGCTGGCTCAGGCCGAACAAGCCGCTCCGCAAACCGACGCAACGGTCGCCACGCCTGACTGGCAGGTTTGGATCTATAACATTGTCTTCGTGTTGGCGATTTTTGTGTTGCCTTTCGTGCTAAGCAGCTTGATCAGCAAAGCCATTCGCTTGCCAGCGATTTCAACACGCTTGGGTACGATGTTGGCGGTGATCATCGGCAGCTTGCTGTTCGCTTACAACGCGGACTTCAAGATGAAACTTGGGCCGGATATGAAAGGTGGCACGAACCTCATCTATGATATCAAACAGCCCACTGACGGATCCGCAAAACCCGATTCGGCCGCGCTAGCTGCCGCTCTTAGCTCACGACTTAATCCATCGGGCACGAATGAAATGTCGATTCGACCTTACGGCGAATCTCAGATCGAGATTATCGTTCCGAGTTACGACGAGTTCGAGTTGGCCGCTATGAAACGAAAGATTATCGAAGCCGGTGCGCTGCAGTTCCGGATCGTCGCCAACACTCGCGATCATGGCGACATTATCGACTTGGCGCGGCAGCAGTCGCAGAACCCTGACCGACTGCAACGCACCAGAACGACCGTCGAGAATGCAGCCCAGAAAACGGTTGGTCGCTGGTATATAGTTGGCCGTGAGAAGGCGTTGCCCAACGGCATCCGTCCGCTGAAGACTCCCGTTTTGGGTGACATTATTCGCAACTCGCGGACGGGGGAGTTAATCGTTAATCCTCCGCTGCAGATGAGCGAAGAGTATGCACTTGAAAATTGGATGCAGCGGCAAGACATCGCTGATGTCGACGTGCTCATGGCACTTGAAGTCGGCGGCGAGCCATACGTGCAGGTAACCGGCGATGATTTGGCTAGTGCTGCGATGGAGTTCGATAGCAAAACGGGTGAACCTACTGTTGGATTTAAGTTGAACACTGAAGGCAGCGGCAAGATGCTGCGGATGACGGTCAGGAATCAACCTGAAGGCAATTTTCACCGCCGCATGGCGATCATCCTTGACGACAAGGTGCTTTCAGCTCCTCAATTGAATTCGCCGATTAGTAGCAGCGGCCAAATCACCGGCAACTTCACGCAAGCTGAAGTCAAGTTCCTGGTTGAGATTTTGCGCGAAGGCCGTTTGCCGGCGACGCTTGAAGAAGAAGTTGCGAGTGAGAATCGAGTGGGCGCAGGCCTCGGCGAAGCGACAATTTCGCGAGGCATGTATGCGTCCGCCATTTCGATGGTCATCACGTTTGCCTGTATTTTGTCTTACTATCGCTTCGCAGGTGTGATCGCGGTTATCGCTCTGTTGATCAACGGCATCATGATCTTTGGCTCGATGATCTTCCTCGGTCAACCGCTGACACTCGCTGGTTTGGCAGGTTTGGTACTAACGGTCGGTATGTCAGTGGATGCGAACGTTTTGATTTACGAACGTATTCGCGAAGAAGTCGCCAAGGGTTCGGCCAAACGTATGGCAGTTCGCAACGGCTTCGACCGTGCTTTAACCACTATTATCGACTCGAACTTAACGACCTTGATCGCGGCAGTCGTGCTGTACTGGATTGGTACGGATCAAGTGCGAGGTTTCGCGGTCGCACTGATTATTGGTATTTGTACCAGTATGTTCACCGCAACCTTTTGCTCACGCTTGATGTTCGATATCGCTGAAAAGCTAGGTTTTGTGAACCTCTCGATGTGGGATGGAATTCAATTCATCAAGAAGTACGTTCTTGGCGAAGGCGATATCGATTTTATGGGCAAGCAAAAAGCTTGTTTTATTTTTTCTAGCGCATTGATTGTGCTTGGCATGTTGGCTGTTGCGTTTAGAGGCAAAGACATTCTGAATATCGACTTCACCGGCGGCACAAGTGTTACGTTCCAAACCAGCCAGCCGATCAAAGCCGACGAATTGCGAGCTTTGACACGCAAAATCTTGGATAAAGATGCACGAGGCGAGTACATCCAATCGACCTTGGTGCGGGTTGAAAAAGAGCCAATTGACAGTGTTTACACGTTGGTAACTTCGCTCAAGAGTCGCAGT
>JANLQO010000468.1:0-4029 GCA_031367855.1 Planctomycetia bacterium
GGTCCAACACCGCACTTGGACGGAATGCATACGGTTTTTGGTAAAGTGACAAAGGGGCAAGACGTGGTCGATGAGATCAAGCAAGGCGACAAGATCGAGAGCATCGAAATTAAAGACTCAATCGCTGCGCTCCTAGCTCAAGTCAAAGAGCGCGTCGACGAATGGAATAAGATTCTCGGCCCGGTGAAGAAGTAAACGCAGCCATGCGCTGCGACTCGCCGATGACGTACGTTCATGGTTGACATCGAAGCCGACGGTTCGAATTCGCTTTGTTTTAACGGGTCGCTTCTGCCGGAAGCGACCTGATGTAGATTCTTCGATCGCGCCGAAAATCTACGATGTGCACATGGACCACGGAGGAACGCAGCATGACCTTAGAGCGCACCAGTTATGCAGTGCTGGGCACCGGCGCACTTGGCGGGTTATACGGTGGCTTGCTTGCAAATAGTGGACTGGATGTTCATTTCTTAATGCGCAGCGACTATGCATATGTTCGCGAACATGGCCTGCGCGTCGACACGCCTTTGGGTGATTTTCACTTGAGCAAACCCAAAGTGGTTGCTTCGGTGTCCGCATTGCCCAAAGTTGACGTGGTGTTGGTGTGTTGGAAAACGACTCAGAACCAGCAACTGGCCGCAGCGCTGCATGCCGCCTGCCGCCCAGATACGATTGTATTAGTTTTGCAAAACGGTTGGGATGTGGAGCGAGTTGCCGCAGAAGTCGTTGGCGAAGAGCGCGTCTTAGGTGGCTGCTGTTTTCTTTGCTGCAACAAAGTTGGCCCGGGACACATCCATCATTTGGATTTCGGTCGCATCGGGTTCGGCGAGTACAGCGAATCGCTTAGCGGATCCATAACCGACCGAATGCTGCGACTCACCGCCGATTTCACGCACGCCAGCATCGATCTGCAACCGACCGAGGATCTGCGCGCTATGCGGTGGCGCAAGCTGATGTGGAATATTCCTTACAACGGTTTGTCCGTCGTCCTGCAAGCCGACACGCATAAAATCATGAGCGATCCGCACGCCAGCTTGTTGGCCGAAGAGCTGATGAATGAAGTCCGCGATGCTGCAGCGGCCTGCGGCAAGGTAATTGAAGCGAGCCATATTAAGAAGATGCTTGAGGATACTCGAAAAATGGTCCCGTACGACAGCAGCATGTTAGTCGACTACCGTGCCGGTCGTGAGATGGAAGTCGAATCCATCTTTGGCAACCCACTCCGAGCCGCCCTAAGTGCTGGTTACCGTCCGGCCAAAGTTGAAATGCTCTATCGCCAACTTTCGTACTTGAATCCAATCCATAGCCCACATGGCCAAGAAGATCGCGAGCGAGCGGCGTTAGCATGACGAACGCTGGCGAGCAACCGGCGACGACGACTGCTCCTCCATTTCAGACACTTCCGATTCGCCGTTTCGCTGCATCGGATTGTTCGGCATGGATCTGTGCATCTGGCAATCGTTCACCATACCACAGTTCAAATCCTGTTCGATCCTGGTAAGACTCAGGGCCTGCCGCCATCCATCGCCACGCTTCGCGGATGATTCTCCAACATGAATTCGCCCTGAGCTTACGGCCCGAAGTCACAACTACGGGCTTTACGACCACAAACCGGCCTCTCCGCTTGAGAGCCCGAATGAATGCCGCCTCTTCCGCAGCATAGTAGCGCTCGCAGAATCCACCAATGGCATCGAACGCTTCGCGGGTGCAGAACAGGAAACAACCGCCTACCAGCGTCAGACGTCGGGCTAAAATGACGGCTATTGGGTACATGATGCGCGCCCAAATCGGCAGAGTTCCGTCGAAACGGAATACGCAACCACCCCCAACGGAGCCCTTCCGAATTTCGCGGATGGCAGCAAGAACGGCATCCGGTGTGGCAAGTGTGTCTGCGTCCACGAAGAACAGGATGTCACCGCTGGCGCTGCGTGCTCCTGCATTCCGAGTTGCTGCGATCTGGCGATACTGAACTTGAACAAGAATAACTCCCGCCGCTGTCGCGATGTCCGCCGTACGATCGGTGGAAGCGTCGTCAACGACGATGATTTCGAATGGCTCGCCGCAGGTCTGCCCAAGTGCAGCGATTGCGGCAATGGTGCGCCCAATATGCTGTTCCTCATTATGGGCGGGGATGACAAAGGAAAGCACAGTCCAGTCCTCTATTGCTGACGAACACCAGCCATGTCGTCGCTCCACGACTCGACATCCATCTTCAACACGTCACCTGGGACTTGCATCCCAGATTTTTGTTTGCCATCGCTTCGCGACTCAGGTCCAGGAACACCGCCTCCTCAGTTCCGAAGCATTCATACAATCGTGCATTTCTAAAAGCGCTTACAGGCAATCCGAAAACACGCACCGGCAGTTCCCTGACTCCGATCCATTTCGAGTTGGCTCCCAGACAGTAAATCAGGATAGCAGTTAGCGACATCATGAACAGGATAGCGAGTATTCTGCTCGATGACCTTCGAAAATGGAGCATTTCAATCAAGTCTTTCGAGTCCGTTTAAGGCCACAACGAATTGCGTTCTATGTTGCTTCGGACTGCTGCCCGCCTTGTTCCTGGTTGTTGAAACTGGCAACGCAGCATGGAGTATAGTCGATCGCGGCGCCGTACGGCAATTCATTATGCGAGTTCGGTCGCCTTGAGAGACTTCGGAGGCGTTGTCTGGGCACCGCCGACATCTCATCCAACCCGATAGTCCAGCCACAACGTGGCGACATTTGCCTAGCCCCGGGTGAGCGCGGCGAGCATCAAGCGAGCCAAGCGTAACCCGGGGTGCCCGAAGCGAAGGCATTAGCGGTGAGCGTTTACGCTGCCATCTGAGACGTCAACATTCGAACCGCAACATCAGTTAGCGCGTCGATTCTATGCGAAACGGTTGACCTCAGATAAACGGTTCATGGTCCAGCACGGAATCGATTTGCCGACCAGCATTTGTGCTGCCCTTACGGGGCGTTTTGCCATGGTGCACATTCCCAGGGCGGCGCTCACGCTCTGTCGTGGGCTATGTTGTTATGGCCTTGTCCGGAGGCAGCGGCCGTGATGACGGCAGGCAGGACGGTCAGTAAATATCCAGCGCAGACTATGTTAGCGTACGAGCGAGTTTTCGCGCACAACATTGCACATTCCGACTCCGATTATACTTCCTGTCAAAGTTGAACACAGCATTGCAGCAATGAAAAGCAAACGGTTGCGCAAATAGATGCGTTCGTATTCGTTCAATGTGACGAATTGTGTCGGCTCTTCAAGACTGGCAGAGTAGATGTGTGATCCAAGCCAACAACCGCAAAGTCCCCCAACTGCACCAAGTATGACGAACAGCAAACGAGGAGACCCGGAGATCAATGATGGTACTGTGGTAAGAACCAGTGCGCCCAAGATTGTCCAAGCAGCTACACATGGCCAGTATCCTAGTCGGGAAATGGCGAGTAGCACCGCGACAATGACAACACCTATCAAAAGTGTCGCTAGCGAAAACGTATTCACCGCGGGTTCCAAGCCTTGCTAGTCTGTGAGTAATGCTGC
This sequence comes from Planctomycetia bacterium, assembly GCA_031367855.1. Taxonomy (GTDB): domain Bacteria; phylum Planctomycetota; class Planctomycetia; order Pirellulales; family Pirellulaceae; genus Aureliella. The sequence goes on from JANLQO010000468.1 coordinate 3,527, forward strand.
GAATCTGCTTTCGACGAACGTTTCGGATCACCTCGCCGCGAGGGATAGAGTGACCATGGGAAAAGCTGCAGCCATCGCGGCTCCGACGCCGAACATGCTTATGCGATGCGCGATCCCAACGGCAAACTGCATCAAGGCACTTTCGCTCAGAAGCCTGAGACTATCGCTGAGTTGCTGGCCAGTTGGGATAAACTCTATCCCGGAGTTTCCATGCAATTGTTACGGCCTATTGGAGGTCGAGCAGCAGAGATCCTCACGACTATGCCATTAATGTTCGATCGACCGCATCAAAAGTGCACAATCAAATTGTATCGAGTCTGCCGGGAAACGCGATTTGTCGTCAAAATAGCTTGACGCGATTCTCTCGACCTTAAGCGTTTCCATTCTCCAGTCGCGACAGCGAAGTTCAAGGCCATCATATTTTCCATCAACATTCGTTACCGAATAGCCTAATGATCCACGTCTGAAGAAGTCAGACGCCACAGGTAATGAAGAGAACACGG
>JANLQO010000496.1:0-14182 GCA_031367855.1 Planctomycetia bacterium
AGCGACGGTCAATGTTCAATTTCAAGAAGCATTCGTCGCAATCGATCGGCTCTTTCAAGTTCTGGATATCGAGCCCGAATCACTCGAGGATCGCAAAGCCAAGTTCAACGGGATCAATGATGCGATCGAGTTACGCAATATTAGCTTTCGATATGGGTGTCGAAGCAACGTGTTGAACCGACTAAATCTTCGAATTCCGGCAGGAGCAACCGTTGCAATTGTTGGCGAAAGTGGCTGCGGAAAATCAACGCTCCTCAAGCTGCTGATGCGCTTTCACGAGCCGTCGGAAGGCCGGATCATTGCAGACGATGTCGACCTTCGTGACTTCAACTTGGGGAGTCTACGTGAACAGATCGGCATCGTGTCACAAGAGCCATTCATCATGAACGCGACATTGCGAGAAAATATCGCTTTGGGCGCGCCCGATGCGGACCTCAATCGCATCATCGCTGCCGCTCGGGCTGCTGGATTAGACGATTTCATCAATGAACTCCCCGATCGCTACGAGACGATGTTAGGCGAGCGCGGTGCGAACCTCTCGGGAGGGGAGCGCCAGAGGCTAGCCATCGCTCGCGCCGTTCTCAAGCAACCGGGTTTGCTCATCTTCGATGAAGCCACGAGTCACCTGGATACCCGCACTGAACGAGCTATCCAGGAACGCTTGCGTGATGTTTTCGTCGGCCGTACTGTGCTACTCGTAGCGCACCGCCTCTCCACAGTTCGCGACGCGGACATTATTTGTGTTATGCATGAAGGCGAGATAGTTGAACAAGGCTCGCATGCTGTTCTACTCGCGCAGGGTGGTCGCTACGCCAAGTTATGGAGTGCGCAATCGGCTCAATCGCCCACAGTGTTGGACTCACTCATTTCCGAAAGCCCAGCAGACATTGAATGTAGGGCCACCTTTGAAAGCGGGTCTGCAGTGACGCAGCATGCGGTGGCTTGAAACTACCCTAAACCATTCTTCAAATCCAAGTAACTGTTTAATTGAAGCGTTAGAGAAATTGCGGTCAGATTGGTAACAAATCCAGACGGAAAACGCTTGGTAAGTTGATATTACTTTCAACGTCATCCAACAGGGACAAAGCCGATGTTGTGTCACTTCACTATTTCCGAAATCACTCAGTGCACCGAATTTCGTCAGACGATTGCCGCTCGGCCACCCAAGATCATCCACGGTGCAGTGCTCATCCTTAGCTTGCTACTGATTTGCTCCCTGGGTTGGGCTGCGTGGACGCGAGTAAATCTTGTAGTCTTAGCGAAGGGCCGTATTCGGCCCAAGGAAATCCCCACTCATATCTATACTCCGAGCGGTGCAGAATTCGTTGGTCGGGTCGACTTCGCACCATTTGATGAAGGCGACTCTGTCAAATTAGGTGACGTATTGATACGGCTGGACACCTCGCGAATTGACAACTCGATTGCCAAACTCAACCGGGCCATCGAGGGATTCGAACTCGAACTAACGAACCTTGCTACGCAGCGCGAGTTATTACAATTTCAAGTATTCGCAGCCAACCAGAAAGCGCATAGCGAGTTGCAGGTGGCGGAAGCAGCGTTCGACCGTTCAAGCTTGAAACGCGATTCAGAAATACGCGATACCAAAGCCGATCACAAAGCAGCGAACGAGCACTTCCGGCGTTTGCAGGAACTTAATCGGCACAAAGTGGTTTCGCAACAAGAACTGGATGAGGCTGAGACAAGGCTGCATTCGGCGCAAGAGAAACTAGTTCAAGCCCAACTCCCAGTCGATGGTGCGGCCGTAAATGTTGCAAAGCAAGCGATTGAGCTGATCATGCGTGAATTCGCTGTTCGCACAGCGGAACTGGAATCTCGCATTGTCGTCAAGCAGAGCGAAAAAGAGGCTGTCCAAAGAGATCTGACCAACCTCCAAATGCAACGCAAGGACGCAGTAATATTTGCACCCTTCGACGGAATAATTGTTTCAGGAAGGGTGCGCAGAGGTGACATGCTCGAACCTGGTAAACCAGTCTATGAACTCGCACAGCAACAGAGCAACTGCTTCGAAGCAGCTGTATCGGCGGAGGATGTAGGCCAACTCACCGTCGGTCTCCCGGTCCGCATTCGATTTGATGCATACAATTACCAACAGTATGGAACGCTTAAGGGTGTCGTGAGTTTTATATCGCCCGATTCCAAGCCAACAGAGTCAGGGGCGCAAACCAATCGCGGCGGTGCTGCAAATGAAAAAACTGCAACGTTCACCATACGAGTTCAGCTTCAGTCGGAAGAGATTGGTTATCAGGCGATTCGCGTACCGATAAAGCGAGGTCTCACTGGAACTGCTGAAATCATCACTGACAATGAGTCGCTGCTGAACGTTTTGCTTAAGCACATTCGTCGGACTATTAGCTTGGTGTAAGCATCGAGCTCCATTTTGGGTGAAAAAGTTCGACGCACCGGCTTTATCGATGCTAAAGACCATTGCCGAATCGCAGGCCGAATTTGGCGAAGTTCATTCAAAATTTGAAGTTGATTGACTTCGGGATGCAAACGACCGTCAAAAGACCGAAAGTTCGACAAGCGTAATCGCATTCATCGGTTGGGCAAGCCGGTGCAATGAACAAGTCTTCATTTGTTGTGCCCGGATCCCCCGCACCACATCGCCTGCTCGTCACGGCTTGGCGGGCCGCGTGATTTAGTCCAAATCAGTGGTGCCCCGAGTTCTTTGACGAATACTCCGTCGTATGATTGCCGACTGGCAACTGTCTTCCCGCCAATAACAATCTGATCGTCTTGATCGAATCATCTCGGGCCATCATCACGAATTCGCAAGTGTTCGTTGGAAACGACTCGAAATTGCTCGTTAATGAGGTCGCTCACAAAGACGACTTGTCTACGACTCGTAACTGGCTTCTGGTTTTTAAGTACTTTTTCCTCGCGATCGGTGCTTTCGTGCTTCTCGGGACTCTGGCATGGCTCGGTGTCGTCATCACCATCGTTCTGACGGTGCCTGAGCAGGCACCGCGTGGCGCGGACATCTGGGTGATTCTGGCGATCGGCATCGTGGTAACCCTGTTCGCCTGCAGTTGGTTGTGGTTAGTGTCGAAACTGTTTCGTGTGAGTATTGCGATGCTGCAGCCGTGGAAGCTCGTCCTAGGGACATCGGACTGGGTCTATTCCCGGATGTCAGACCTGTCGGCTGACAGCGAACAGGAGATGCAACGCTGTGACGTTTATGCCATTCATAATGTTGGATTGACGCGTGACCGCTGCCTCTACGCCGAGACACCTGAAGGCCGCCTGACTATTTCGGGGCCGCTCCCCATTCCCATTGCGCAGAAACTACCGCAACTGTTGCGTGAGTGCATTGGCATGTGATCCAGCCGACGCCGCCGAAAAACGCCGTGACCGACGCCATCATGGACAGACCACTACCAGGTATCGCCTGGCAGGGTTGCGGCTTGAGTCAGATTTTTCCCAAACGGTTTTGCGCAGTTTCACCAACACTCTAGTGACCGGGTTCGTCTAATCTGATAGATACACGGATGCGTTGCCGCAAAATGGCCTCGCTTAAGCCTCAAGACGAAGTTCAACCGCCTATGGCAACGACCAACGACCATCGCCCGCTGACAAGCCCGCATGACGGTCGTTCCGAGGTGTATGGCGAGTTGGTCCGCAGCAATTACGAAGCCATTTTTCGTTTTCTCGTCCACCTGGCTCGTGATGTTCACCGAGCCGAAGACCTGAGTCAGGAAGTCTTCAGCGCCGCGTGGGAGCAAATCGCTTTATTTCAAGGTCGATCGTCACTATCAACATGGTTACACCGAATCGCTTACACAAAATTCATCGATAGTCAACGGAGCGAGCAGCGAGCAGCGAGGCTGCGAGAGCGTCTCGCTCCCTCAGAAATCTCAATGGAAGATCCCTTTCAATTGGCGATGGCCGAAGATGAGTCCCGGCACTTATACATCGGTCTGGGTGAACTCGACGCAGCGAACCGAACACTGTTGGTTTTGCATTATTTACAGGGTCTGAGCTATCGCGAAATAGCTCTGGTGCTCGATGAGCCCAGTGGCACGATCAAGTGGAGGATGACGAAAGCGTTGAAGCGTCTACGATTTTTACTGGGTGAGGAGATCTCCAATCATGCAACCCCATAGCCAATCTGACCAGGGCGATATCTTTGAATCACTCGAAACCCGGTTGCGGGATTTGCCTCCGCTTCCAGTGCCGTGCGGTTTGGAGGCACGGCTTTTGGCAGCCATCCCTGCCGAGAATGTCAGCACGTCGGCGCCGGGATTGCGTGCCCCCCGCAAAAGCAAAGCTGTGTGGGTTGGTGTCGCGATCGCGGGCATGGCTGCTTGTTTCCTGATGATGATACTCGAGTGGCCGAACTTTGGAGACGATGAAACTGCCCAGCAACCTGCCGCAAATTCTGAGAACAGCGAATCGGCTCACGAGTCTGTCGCTGGTCGATCGCAGCAACGTCTCAACATTGTATCCCGCCTCGAAGCACGACGATCTCTGGTGCGGGTGGAAAGGCAACCATTCGAGTGGCCAATACCCGAAGAATCAACGTTGATGGCGTCGAGCAAGTTTCCTGATGATCTTCTGGATTGACAATTTCCATTCAGAATTCCCCGTCGAACTCAGGATGTGATCCTGATTTTCCACGGCATGTTCGTCTCAACTTTTTAAGAAGGGTAAGTGTCATGTTGCGCACATTGTGTCTGGCGACGACGGTTCTGTTATGCCCGTGGATGACTGCATTTGCAGATCCAGGCACCGACTTAAGTGGAAATGCCGCGCTGAAGTATTGGCAGGCGTTCTCCACACTGCCCAGATTTAGCGACGAGGAGAACAGGATTATCGGGGATTGTCTGATTTGCCCCCTGGACGACGCGGCACGGAAAATCCTGACAGATTCTGAGTATTCCTTAATAATGCTGCACCACGGCGTCGCCTTAAACCATTGTGATTGGGGAGTGAGTTTTGAGGAGGACGGCGTCTACACGCTGCTTCCGCATGCGGGAGCAGCAAGGACGTTATCGTCGCTTGCCTGCTTGCGAGCCCGTGAGCGTCTCGAGGCGGGCCAAAACCCCGAAGGTGCCATTGATGACCTGCTTGCCGCCATAGTTCTGGGCCGACATACTTCGGTCGACGGATCTCTCATTGGCCTGCTTGTCGGTTACAGCATCGAACACCGGGCGACTGAAACTCTCGCAGTCGCGATTCCCAAACTTGACAGCAGGAGGATCAAGGATATTCAAACTCGCTTCGATGCCCTGCCCCCGTTCAGAACCGAGGCGTCGGCCCTGCTGGCGTGCGAAAAAGTGACACTGGAATGGTTCGTTCGCAAGGTCAGGGAAACGAAAGATAAGCAGGCACTTCTGAAGTTCCTGAGCTGGGTCGGTATTTCAGAAGAAAAAGATCGGGATGTGGGTGGTAAAGCCGCAGCATTCCTGGATGAATGCGGTGGCACCTCGGAGGGCGTCGTCAAATTTGCGTTGGAGGCGTTGCCTTCTTATGACGCAATGGCCAGGATTCTCGATCGACCGCTCGATGCATTTGAGAACGAATTTAAGCGTGAATCGATCAAACAAGCTGGTAACCCTGTTTACAAGGTGTTTTTTCCCGCTCTGGAAAAGTCTCACCAATCCACATTGCGGGCCGACGTCCGTCGAGCACTGTTTACCGCAGCACTCGCTGTCCAGCTTGATGGGCAGGACGCATTGAAGAGTCAAGTTGATCCGTTCGGCGGCGGCCGTTTTGATTACGTGCCTTACAAAGCGGGGTTTGAACTCCGCTCCAAAATGAACGGGCAGGATAACAAGCCGGTATCGATTATTGTCGGTCAACGCGTTGGCGACAATATGTCAAACAACTTAATCGTCGATTTGGGTTGGTCAGAAATCGTCGAGGGTCTCAAAGCAAGACTTTCTGTTGAGGCAAAAGAAGTTGTGGAGGGTGCAACTAAGTTAAGCGTACATCTCGAACTTCAAAACGCATCGGAAACTCGCGAAACAAAAGAACTTCATCTGGATCTCCAAAATGTCAAGTTTGCAGTCGTCGATGGCGAAGGCAAGGCCGTTTCACAGCCTCAGGTGATTGACTACGGCGGCCGTGTTGCTGGTCCCTGGACTGTGCGCCTAGCGCCTGGTGGGTCACAGCGCGTCGACATGACCTCTTGGGGACTGAGCATACGTCCCAACCTCGCGGCAGTGCTCGATCTAGGACCGACCTTCGCCTGGGAATTTACCCCCGAGCAGTCGGGGCCCTACTATCTCCAAGCGAGACTTGAAATCGCCAAAGACTCCAAACAGCCCGAGTCGTGGAGCGGTAGTATTGTACTTCCGAAATCAACGCTTCCCCTGCCCTTCAAACGAACACGTTAACACTCGCGCAACCTACTGCTATGTTCGCTCGCACTTTTATGGCCAACTCTGCGATGACTTTGCCGCTTTGCATAGTCGCTGATGCAGATACCGGTGAGGACTTTCGCGCGTTGCTCAGTCAGTTCGCGCAGACACATGAAAAAGCCCCCCCGAACGTCACGTTGATTCCGTTGAATCAGTCCGGCGAGATCGTCGTTGACGGAAATGGGCCATTTAGTTTACCAAGGCTCATACCATTCAAGTTGTGTGCGTTAGGGGAACACAGGCACAAGGTTATCTCAGGAAGGCTTTCCTTCCTCCATACGCATCCGCAAACCCGTGTCCCAGTCCGCGATTCCGGCCAGAAAAAGTTCTAACGGTGTCTTGTCGCCCCGACTATTTTTTCGCACAAGCCCATCGTTGTTTCGACGGTGGGCTTTTCGCTTGGAATTACGGGCTTTTCAACCGGCTAGCCGAGTTCAAACGGGCGTCCTGTTCCTTCAGGGTTCCGATGCGTGATGGCTGTAAGTCATTTGCCTGCCTCAGAAAATCGTAGTTCAAACGGGGGCTTCCTGATGATTTCCGAAGTCGATTCCATTAAAATCGACCAGCTCCAAACCCGTACACGCTGAAGCGAGGAAACGGAAATGACCCCAAAAGTGAGTTGGTTACCCTATCTGGCAATCGTTTGTGTTTCAGTGATTTCCTCAGCCGCCGAGCCAGCCAAATCCAAGCCGCCTGAATTGAAAGTTCTCGAACGCCTCGTCGGCACTTGGAATTCCGAGTCGGCCAGTAGAGTGGCTGAATGGACGCCTGTTGAAGCCCGTGCGAAAGGTGTTCTGACCAGAGAATGGGTGCTTGATGGCCGGTTTTTGCAAGAAAAAGGTAAACACTCGAATGGTGACTCCATCGTGATGTTCTCGTTCGATGTCGATAAGAAGGCGTATCGTTCGTGGCACTTCCATTCAGACGGCAATACGTCGGAGACGCAAGGCCAATGGGACGAGACCACCAAAACCTTCACGTTTACCTCGGATCTAAACGGGTTGAAGAATACGTCAACAATCAAATTCATCGACGAAGACAACCACCAATGGACGGCGGTCGTGAAAGATGCCCAAGGTAAAGTGTTTTACGACGGTGAGGGCAAATGTACTCGGCGAAAATAATTATGCTGCCTGAATAAGCTGGATGAGACGGGGTTCCAACCCAGCAACGGACGCCAGAAAAAGTTCACGCCTCGATGCAGGATTTCGAACGCGCCCGCGATCAACTCAACGTTGCCAAAAGCATCGCCCCTGACAGTGCGATTGATATATGTTCGCGTTGGCTCGAGCAGTTGCGAGCCGGTAAACTCTTTGAGCGCGAATGGAAAGTTGCTTTGTGACTTTTCAAACTCTGGTTGCCATGCATGTGTACGGGCATTGCGGGCGAATCACGAGTTATCGGCAAAGCCGAACCGCGCCATTCCCGCGGAGCGCGTATTGTCGCCCGCGACCTGTCGACCTACGGTTCTTTGTTCTTTTGGAGTCTAGTAATGTCGAGAAAAGGCCTCGTTTTTATGATGATGGCATTCATCTGTTTAAAAATGCCGTTGACGATCGCATTGGCTGAGGAAAAAATCCCGCTGGTCGCAAAACTTAGACGAACCGTTGTTGGCGTAGGCAAGAGTAAGGAAGGCGCCGAAGGAGATGCGGACGCGATCGCAAGAAACGTAAGTGGGGGTTCGTTTGTAACGATCAGCTCGAAACCGACCGGCTCGGCAACAGATTGGGATTGCACCCTTGTTTTTGAATACACGCCGGTCTTTAGCAATGAACAGTTGGAGCTGTTTAAAAACAAGGCTCCACGGTTCGTGATCGTTTCTAGCATAGAAAAAGACCAGCTGAAATTCATTACCTATGTCGAAAAGAACCTGCCAATCCCATTTGAATTTTCCGAGTTGCGCGACGGGAAATCGGTCAAGCAAACCAAGATGATTGACCGATTGGCCATTCAAATCGAAGAACAGTTCGTTGCCTTGAGCGATTGTCGCATCACAACCGCGGATGGTAAAGAGTTGGCAAAGGAAGACCTGTCCCGGATCAAGAACAAACCCGCATTTTTGGCTGCGGATCACGAAGGTATCGCGTCGTTGTATTTGCAGATGCTTAAAAGCGACACCTACATCATCAACCTCGTTCGCACTTCAAAGTAGAACTCGCCATATCTGCGTTCGAAAGGGCGATTCTCCGCGAAATCAAGTGCTGTTAGGATAGGTCTCACTTTATTTCGCTGAGTTCTGTTGAACTTGATGCCTTAGCCATAATTTCGAAACAAAATGTCTGATTCTTCGATTACGCAATGCTTCCACAAACTTTGCGATGGAGATAATGCGGCGGCTCAGCAGTTGTGGGAAGCTTATTTCGATCGACTCGTTGAACTAGCTCGGCGGAAAATACAGGGAGCCAAACGACTGATCGCAGATGAAGAGGATGTGGCTTTGAGTGCCTTCCGAAGCTTTTGTTTCGCGGCGCAACATGGTCGCTATCCCCTGCTGAGTGATCGAAGCGATCTGTGGAATTTATTGGTATCAATCACGATTCATAAAGCGCTTCATGTTCTTCGCAATGAGAGTCGGAAGAAACGCGGAGGAGGTCAACAAGTTCTCGGCAACAATTCGGGTGACAGTGATTTCGATTTGATCGAACAATTGATTGGCAATGAGCCAACTCCGGAAGTCGCCGTACAGGTCGTTGAAGACGCCGAAAGCCTACTCAATCAACTGCCGAGCCAAGAATTGGTTGAGCTCGCGACGCTCAAGTTGGACGGGTACACCAACGCAGAAATCGCTGCGCGCTGGCAAAAAACCGAACGAACGGTCGAGCGAAAACTCAATCTGATCAGGAAGATTTGGTCGAAAGAACTCCTGGAATAACGGCGCGAGATAAGGGACGTGGGTGCTATGAAAAAGTCATTCGAAAAATTGCTACGCAGTGTCGGAAGTTGCGTAGAATTGGGAATTAGTCCATTGGGCGACTCTCCTGACTACTTGAGCAAAGCCCCCTCGTGGCGCAGGATAAACCTCTGTCGCATACATCCTGGGCAGCATTTGAAAGCCTAGAAAATGTCCATTTACGACCCATCCGCTTCGTTTTCGCAGGACGAATGGATCGATCGCATTTGCGACCAATTTGAATCTGCATGGCGAACAAGTCGGCCCCAGTCGATTGAGTTTGTTATCGCGTCGGCGCTTGATTCTTGCGAGACAAAGTCGAACCCTAATGACCCTGGTGACTTTGAACGGAAGCAATTACTGACCCTTGAATTGATCACTGTCGAGATCGAACTGCGACGCGCGCAGGGGCAGCATCTAACGCTCGACGAATATGCAATCCGCTTTCCATATATCGACCCATTCAAGATTGGCAGCCTGTTTGAATGTTCGAAGCCGGTTAGCGATCCGTCGCTTTCGCCAGAAACTCAATCGTTGAATTTAGGCGATTCGGCGACAAGATCTGCCGCTGAGATTCATGCGGCAGGTGACCGTATTTTCGAATACAAACTTTTGCAGGAGATCGCTCGTGGCGGGATGGGCGTTGTCTACAAAGGGAGGGATAAGGATCTGAAGAGAGAGATTGCCATCAAAGTGTTATTGGAGCACCACCAGTTCGAAGCACAACTGATGCAGCGATTTGTGGAGGAAGCTCAGATTGCTGGGCAGTTGCAACATCCAGGAATAACTCCCATCTACGAACTTGGAGAATTCCCGGATGGGCGCCCTTACTTTACCATGAAACTGGTTAAGGGAGAGACGTTGGCTTCACTGCTTAAGCAATCTTCTGATCCTCAGGGGGATCGGCCAAGGTTTCTAAATATCTTCGAGCAGATTTGCCAGACTTTAGCTTACGCTCATTCTCGCGGAGTTATCCACCGAGACTTGAAGCCGTCGAATATCATGGTTGGTGCATTTGGTGAAGTACAGGTCATGGATTGGGGTATGGCCAAGGTTCTCGGCGAAGGAGAGTCACCGCAAGCATTGATCTCGAACATCAGCGTAATTCGCACTGCGCGGAACCCGGGCCCTGACGAGGCCGGTTCAGGTTCAAGAACTCAATTTGGTAGTGTATTGGGGACGCTGGCCTACATGCCTCCGGAGCAGGCTCTCGGGGAACATTTAAACCAAAAAGCGGATGTATTCGGGTTGGGAGCCATCCTGTGCGAGATCCTGACCGGCCGGCCGCCCTATGTGGCGGAAAGCTCAGATCAATTGCGGCGAAAGGCAGCCCGCGCGGATCTAACTGATGCGTTCGAGAGGCTGGAGCATTGTGGCGCGGATGAAGAACTCATTCGTATCGCGCGTCGAACCTTAGCACCCGACCCGGAAAATCGTCCTGCTGACGCAGGTGTCTTGGCTCGAGAATTGACCAGTTATCGTGAACGGGTTGAAAAGCGAGTCCACGAGGCTGAACTGGCTGAAATACTTGCTGTCGCCCGGGCCGTCGAAGAAAGAAATCGTCGAAGATTGGCCCTCGCCTTGTCGGGAGCTTTGGTGGCCGTTCTCGCCTGCGGTATCATCGGCACCGCGTTGGGAATGCGTCAGGCAATTAAGGCCAAAGATAGTCTAAGACGTGAGCTTTACGCGGCCGATTTACAACTCGCAAACCAGATGTGGGAAAGTGATATTGGAACAGCGAAGAATGTCGATTCGTTTCTGGCAAGACATGTGCCTGCGGCAGGAGAGACGGACTTGCGCGAATTTTCTTGGCGACTGCAATGGAATGAGCTCAACCGAAACTCGATTGTGCTCAAGGACCATCGCGGTGGCGCACAACTGGCCGCATTCCTTCCGGACGGCCGCCTGGTGACGCTCGATGGAGAGTTGACACTGCACTGTTGGAAGCTGCCAGAGGGAAAACGCCTAAGTTTGGTGAAGCTTCAAGGAGCGATGTCCGCCAACTGCTGGGCCATCTCTGCCAATGGACAAAGAGTTGCCGCTGGCTCCGCCGACCAAGTCTGTGTGTTCGACACCATAACCGGCCAGAAGGTAAGCGAACTCATCGGAAAGGCGTTGCGTCTGACCTTCTCCTCTGACGGGGAGCGATTGGCCGCTGTATGGAATGATGGCACGTTACAAATATGGGACACTAAATCCAACCATGACTATGCCCCTCCAACGAAATTACAACATTGGGAGGAAGTATCGGAACTGGAGCGGATCGAGTTTGCTGCAGATGGTTTGAGCGTTTTCTTATTGGGCTATCCTGAGCATGCTAGTATCACCCAATGGAGATTCGGGCAACCCGAGCTGCTCTACCCCACCGAGCGTCATTCATCTCTCTTTTCGATCGCGATTGCACCCGGGGGTAAGTGGAAAGCAGTGGGCGATGCCAACGGACAAGTATATCTCTCGAGCGACTCAAGTTTTGATGGCGACCCGCTGCCGGCTCATTTTGGAGATGTTTCGTCCCTAGCTTTCTCAACCGACGGCAAACGATTGGCAACTGGGGGCGGAGACGGTATGGTCACAGTATGGGATGTCTCCAAACGTGAGCAGTCGCATTCCTTTAAAGGCCATTTGGGATCCATCCATGCCGTCACTTTTGCACCCGATGGTCAGTCAGTCGTTTCAGCAAGCGATGATGGTAATACTCGCGTATGGAGTTTGCGTCAGGATCGTGCATCGCAAGCTTTCGTTTTCGATGAACAGCCTGTCTTCAGTGTGGCTTATTCACCTGATGGTTCTCGTATAGCAGTCGGTAATGGCAACAAGTCTGTTACGCCGGACGAGTTCGAGAGCAGACCTAATTCCCTTGATGGCATCGTTAAAGTCTGGGAGGTCTCGTCCGGAAAACTGGTGACAAGTTTTAACGCCACTGAATGGCGTGTATTGGCACTCACCTATACTCCCGACGGAAAGCGGTTAGTGACCGGTGGATATGATTCGCAGGTGCGGGTGTGGGACGCCCAAACTGGAAGAAAACTCATGGAAATGACCGGCCTAAGCTCGGAGTACCGTCAGTCAGCGATCGGGGCTTTGGCGGTCTCACCAAACGGGAAATTCGTCGTAGCTGGTTTTGGCCATCCGACCTACCGTCAAGAATCGTACAAACAAATCGCCAAGATCTGGGACCTTAGTAATGGTAAAGAGTTACTTACCTTAGAAGGACACTCGAATTCGATATGTGATGTTGCCTTCTCACCCGATGGCAAACTTTTGGCAACGGCAAGCGATGACAACCAGGTAAAGCTCTGGTCCGCGGATAATTGGAAGGCCAACGGCGTTAGTGCACTCGTTGGGACGGAACGAACCAAGTGCGTCACGTTTTCCAGGAATGGTAAATGGATCGCCACTGGAGACATCCGCGGAAACGTCATGATTTGGGAAGTAGACGGCGGTCGTCCCATCCATCAACTTCGAGGGCATTCCGATGCCGTATATCGGCTTACATTTTCTCCCGACGGGCGAACGTTGGCAACCGCTAGTTGGGACAACACTGTTAAGCTGTGGGATCCAGTGAGCGGCCGTGAGACTCGCACATTACGTGACCGTGAACGTCGACATGAGAACTGGATTTCTTGCCTGGCGTTCGCGCCAAATGGTAATACATTGGCGGCCGGTAGTTACGATGCCAAGGTCCGTTTGTGGGAAGCAGCATCGGCAGAAGAAATTTCCGAGATGGTTACCGTGCATCCAACTCGGTTCCAATTGGAAGCACGCCCGCCGAAAAAGTGAAACAACAAACGCTGGTGAAATCGCGTATTGCATCGACTTGTCGAAATCGGCGAGGGAGCGGTTGAGGTAAAACCTCCCCGTACCGACACTGGAATTGGATCTTCTCTGAAGGCCCCTAGCGGAATTGCGCAAGAATGAGGACATCTTGGGTAAGTTCACTTCGCACCCTGGGCGTTTCTTAGGTTCATCGAACACAATCTTCTGGCATACAGAAAAATTTCTATGATGCTGTCGGTTAACACCCGGATTCGGGTATTTAAATATTAAGCGTCATTTCAGCGTGTATGCATGCTGGCGAATGAAGAACAAGCCTGCTCTTCTGGCTGCTGATCAAGAAGGTTTCATATACGAGACGTCAAGAATGAGATTTGTAAAATCCTCGCATTGATTGATGCGAACCAAAAATCGATCATTTCAAGATCCCCGAGCAAATTGAGCCAGAACAAATGCACTTCAAACTTTGTGTTACCTTTGTGATCGGTTTTGTTTGCGTTGTGGCGATAACATCGCCCATCCTGGCTGAGATTACACCAATTCCAGGTGATTTCGGTTGGAAACGCGGCATTCCACTTCATCTGATCGATAATGAAGCCGTGCAAGCTGATCTAGGGCTTACCCGGGAATCTGCTTACAAAATCCAGTCCTTGCGTAAGAAGATCGAAGAATCTGGGCTTGAAAAACATCTGCCAGAACTGAACGAATTATTGAGTCCAGAACAACAATCGCGACTACATCAGATCCATTTGCAACAGGCAAAGATCAACGCGCTAAGGGACTCGGCTGTCGAAAAGGAGCTCGGGCTCACAGCGGGGCAGCACCAGCTAATTTTATACCTATACAAAAAAGAGCAGCGAGCTGAGATGGACAGCGTGAAGGCAATGTATAATCCCGCAAAACCCGCTAAATCGGTTAACAACGCGAAAGCCCCTGCGAACAACGGAAAGGTCCTTTCTCATGAAGAAAAGGTGTTGCGTGTACTTCGCGACGAACAACAGAAAGCGTTCGAAACGCTTAAGGGCAAGCCCCTGGACCCAAACGGCAGTTTGCGTTCAATCGTAAGCGTCCGGGTTAGGCATCTGGCACCCAGGTGGCGGTCGGGTGCGGAATTGGTTCGTAGAGGCGCTCCGTG
>JANLQO010000512.1:0-8375 GCA_031367855.1 Planctomycetia bacterium
CGAAAGCGCTAAGAAGCTAGTTTGGCAAGACATGCAGATGCTGATGCAGGAGCTGGGACTCAAACCACCTGGTCAAAACGCCAAATAGTGGAATCAAATACACTGTCTCGTGCCCCGTCCAACTCTAACAATGGGGTGGCATGCCATGCCGCTAACCCCTATCGAAGTGGGTGGCCGGTCCCTGAGTCTTCGAAGGGCGTAACTGGTTCCGCAGGAGATCACGTCTGATCGATTCCCATTGTGGAAAGTTGAGCCACGCACGTCGAGGCTCGCATTACCGATCCAGTTCGGCCGTTGATGGCATTGAACAGGCCGTGCTATTTCGCTCAAGCGGATGTGCGGTGTGCCCTGCGAGCACACTTGTTTCGAGTTTTCAAATCACCTGAAACAAACCGAGTTTTCCAGCGTAAATTGCACTCAAGGGTGGTGACTAGATAGACCGAAACCAAACTGATAGTCACATCCGCTACCCTTGTCATCGCGAGCACAAATTATGCGTTACTGGAAATCCATTGTTGGGTTGATGTCACTTTCAGTTGGGTTCACCGTCATGGCCTGGGGCCAGCAGACAATACGAATCCCTGAGCCCGGTCGCGAACAGCTTGGCGGTTTGATGCGTGCCAAGTTATCCAGTTCTCAACGGGTCGTCGAAGGCCTAATGGCTGGTGATTTCGATCTGATTCGCAAAGGCGGCGATGACATGATCAAGATTTGTGATGCCTCAGAGTGGCGAACTCATGAAGACCAAGTCTATGCGCACTATCGCGGTGAGCTGCGTCGGAGCGCTATTAAATTGATCAAGCAGGCTGAAGAGAAAAGTCTTGATGGTGCGGCATACACCTACATGCATTCAATGACTACTTGCATCAGTTGTCACGAATACTGCCGCAACGTGCTGCGAGTCGCATCGGTCGTACCGCAATCGCCTGTTGCTCCTATCCCCGTCACCGAGCAGGAAAGCTTGCAGCGCCAGTATGGGTCGTTGTATCGTTAGTTCAATCGCAGTAGCGGCCTATCCTGGCACGCAGATTGCTTAGGAGGATTTTCATGTCTCTTCAAAAACCGTTGCCTTACCAAAGTACCCAAGGGCAGGACTATGAAACGGATCTTAGCACTCATTCTTCTTTGCATCGCCAACAATGTAATCGGCGATGAAAAAACAGCAGGGCAGGAATCGGTTCCGGCGGTCACCAACGATCGTCCCATGAGTTTTTGGATGGCTCAGAAAATCGAGCATTCGAAAAAAATCCTCGAAGCGCTAACTAAAGAGGATTTTGCACTCATTGAATCTGAAGCAAACCAATTGCGCATGCTCGGAAAAATTGAAGGTTTCGTTCGCCGTAAAGATCCTACCTACAACCGGCACCAGCAGTCTTTTGATTCATCGCTTGTCGACATTGCCAAACAAGCCCACGCGAAAAACGTCGAAGGAGCAGCACTCGGCTTCAATCAGCTGACTACCAGTTGCGTAGCGTGCCACAAGATATTACGAGCGACTCCTGTGGATGCCCCATCCGTCAAAGCAGAGACGAAATAGTTGCTCTTCTGTTCTCCTACCGCAAAATTCTCCGAGATACTAGGCACCTCACATGAACAAGACAAAACTGCTTCTTTCGCTGGCGATTCTAAGCTCCACTCTGGCTGTAGTTCGTAGCCATTTCATCAACGGGCAGGAGCCAGGGCAAGTCAAGACGTCAACATTTATGCGCTTGAAATTGGAGCCAGCCAAGGGAGCTCTAGAGGGAATTGCGCTGGCTGATTTCGAGATGATTGCCAAGCACGCCGGAACGATTCGCAACTTGATGCTCGACGAAAGCTGGATGGTAGTTCAGTCCGAGGATTACCGAAGACAGAGCAATGAATTCCGCACGATCATTGAACAATTGCAACAAGCTGCCAAGGACAAAAACGTCGACCGCGCCACCTTGGCCTATGTTCAAATGACCATTCGCTGCGTTCAATGTCACCAGTCACTGCGCAAGTAACTCAATTGTTTGTCTGTTTTCCAGGGGGGTGCACGGGGGGTGCACGGGTGGCGTAGAGTGGCACGCCCAGAGCAAAGCGATGGGCGTGGCGGAGCAATCTCTACGGTACAGCTGGTTAATCCTTCAGCACGCCGTTCGTGCCTCAGGGCGTGCCACCCAATCTCTGGGTGTGTCACCCTAAACCGAGAATTCGCACTCTCAGTCGTTGTAGGTACCCACTTCGCCGCCGCTGCGTGTGGCCATCGCTTTGTAGACTACGTCGTCGATGGTCTGCGGAAGCCACTGAACGGAGCCATCGGCGCGCAAGAAATTCGCGCCCCCCGTGTGATAGCTGCGAAAGTCTTCGAAATGGCCAATCGGGCTATTGGGAACATGGTCGGCGACTCCAACGATACGTGCATTCGACTCAGCCGCTTGGGCAATGTTGCCATGCCATACACTGCCTCCCAGTTGCCCACTGCGCTCACCGACCATCAAGGTGCTACTCAGCCCGTCGGTGACGTCGCGAAATCTGGTCTTGCTGTTACCATAGTACATACCATCACCACGGTAGGGAGAATCTTCCAACTCAAAGGTGCCGAACATGGCTATGTAGTTGCTCTTTGACACGCGGAAAAGTTTGTCACCGTCATCGACTGTCCTGAGATCCAATGCACTCGGTTTGCCAATTTCAAACGTGGTGCTGAATGGATCGGAAGGGCAATTAAATGTTGCCACAACAGTTTCGCGAATCGGTTGGTGGATCGTTTCCTCGATAGAGAATCGCCAGTCGACTTTGTTGGCGATGTTGCTCCCTTCCATGAAGGGTAGCAGTGCTGCTGACCAACCCCAACCAGGTTCACCGCTGAGGCCATTCGAGACCCAGCCCGATGGAAGGCGATTGTAGGCAGATTCGTAGTTGTGCGTCGCCAATCCTAACTGGCGAACATTGTTGCTGCACTGCATCCGACGAGCAGCCTCGCGCGCCGCTTGGACCGCCGGCAGCAACAACCCAACTAGGATCCCAATAATCGCAATGACTACCAAAAGCTCAACTAACGTAAACGCTCTTCGCGTAGAAATGTTCATACAAGTACCCACAAAAAAAAACGCCGCTCAACCACATGTAAATTCGCGTGCTTTATGTGCGCTCAAACTTGAATCCAGCCATGGACACTGGCTTCGGTTCAAACGCGAGTTCGCGAAAGACAAAGACCCTCTGCGTCTAGACAGCGGGTGGTCCGCGGGGAGAATGTGGGCAATCCAAGGCCGACAGCTGGGGATTCACAATAACCGCGATCATGTGCGTCAGAAGGCATGACCGCTCAAGAGATGTTTCAGTTACGGATTGCGAGACTTGGGATAACTGAAAACAAACCACGCAATCGTCAGGGTGTGATTCCTCGACCACTGCCAGAGATTGAGCGTTCTGAACACGCAGGCAATGGTGGGAACACGCGCAAGTTTGTGCGGATACAACCAGCGCGGAATGCGGATGGTGGCACGTCAGCTGATGCACGACCAGCGGCAAGTTCCCAGCACTGGCGAAAGCCAGTGCAATGAGAGCCGTGATTTGCCGGAAAGTCGCCATTAATGCACAACCTGTGTAAAAGCACTCTGGATACGATTTAATAATCGCAGCCGACTGTCGGAAAGTCAATGCTTTGTATCTGTATCCCGAGCGAAATTCACAGCATATTCAAACGTCGCCAAAACAGCCGACGCGTCAGCTGCCAAGAAATCCTAAGCGTTCGCGTGTCAATGCATCGAGCAAATTCTCCAGCTCAAGATCAATTTCCGAATCCGTCCGAGCTTTGATTGCGGGGCACGCTAATTCACCCGCAGATACCATGGGCGAAGAAATTCTTGAACCTGGACTGCTAACTGTGGGACTTGTGGAAGCCGTGGAGGCTTGCAACGGGCTGCCTTCGCCCTCGGCCCTCGGCGTGGTTTCGGCAAGCAATCGCTGCCGATTCAGCCAGTTGATAATGATTAGGATATCCAGCGGTGAGATAATTCCATCACCGTTCACATCGACCCAGACCGGCCCCTCTCCGCTGCCGCCGAGCGGGGAGTTGCCGCCCAGCGGGCCAGGGCCGAAGCTGTTCATATAGTTGATCAAAATCAACGCATCCAGGGGCGTGACCTGCCCGTCACCATTCACATCGCGAGGCTGCGTTGGGTTTTGATAGGGTGATTTCTTTGCAACCACGGAAACACCCATGGTGCTTGCGATCGCATCGCTGCCTACGACGCTGGTTGCGATCACAGTCAGCTTCAAATCGCGATCAACCGACTTGTCGACTGTTTGACCCTCTTTCAATCTCAATTCACCGTCAACGACTTCAAAGCGAGGATCGGAAACGGTGTATTGGTAAGCCTGCCCGTCTTGGTCGTTGACTGCGATGGTCCCAACCACAGCTCCAGGCGTCGCTTCTTCCACAGCTTTCAAATGCAAATCGATAGAGGTTGGTGCATCATTACGATCAGCGACAGTCAAACGGATCGGTTCGGTGACCGATTGTCCGCTGGTGTCGGAAACAGTAACAGACAAATTGATCGAATTCGCTTCTTCAAAATCAAGTTCAACTCCGGGCTTCAGCTTCAAGTAGCTGTTTTCGATCATAAATCGCGAATCAGAAAGCACATATTCGAAACGGTTCGTTCGGTCAGGATCGTCGACTTGCAACTGGCCGACGATTGCGCCACGAGTATTCTCAGGTACCGACGCGTTTAGAATTCTAACCGCCGTTGGTGGCTCATTTACATCGGCAATCGAAAGGGTGGCAGTGGTTGAAATTTGATAGCCACTCACAGCATCTTCGGTGGCAATGATCTCTAATTTGATCGTTGGCTCGGTTTCGAAGTCAAGTTTTGCGCCCGCCGCCAGGTAAATCCGGCCATTGCGCACTTGAAAGCGATGATCAGACGACTCGAACTGGTAGTGCGATCCGAGGTCGACATCAACAACGGTGACGTATCCCAGTCCTTCGACGGCCGCGGAGTTCATATTCTCTGCAATGGTCAGTACTTCGACGCGTAGTGCTTCTGGCGGATCGTTAACTGGCGAAACATTTAACACCAGCGCAACATCGCTTGAGGTCTGTCCATCGAACACTCGCACCACCGCGCGATCGGTTCCGTTGAAGTTATCCGAAGGCTGAAAACTCCACTCTCCGCTCGGCGTTACCCGCAGCCTACCATGGCTGGGCGAACTTATCACGCTGAACCACAAGGTGTCATGGTCGGCATCTGCAACTTGTGACCGAAGCTGTCCACTCGTCGCGTTGTCCTCCAGCAGCGTGGTGGAAATAGGCGCATTGGATGGAACGCTATTTTCGCCGTTAACACGCACTCCCAGCTGCACCGAAGCCACGCCGTCCGTGGGTACAGTAACAGCAGCTGTGGTTGCCTGAGCCAACTGCGAAGTCACCGTACCATTCGCGCCAGTTGCAATAAGGCGGTCGCCCGTGTTTGCTAGGATCGCCTGCGAAATGGCCGCCGTTGCTGCCATGGTAGTCGGTGCCGAAGCCGTTACCCGCGTCCGTCCCGATGGCTGCCATGAGTTAACATCCCAAACGATAAACTCAAACGCATTGGACGAATTCCCGGTTACTAACCGCCCGTCTTTGGACTGAGCTAGCAGCGGTCCGCTGGCCTCTGCCAACGTGGCCGCAGCGCTTAGATGAGCATCGTTATTCAGGACCATGACTCCGCCGGTCGAGAAGGCCGCCAAAACCAGGCGTCCATCGGTACTCATGGCGACTTCGCTGGCCGATTGCGGCAGAAACGTAGTGGCTTGGATTGAAAAATCGTTTAGATCAAGCACGGACAGTTTGGTTGCCAGCGGTCGCATTTGAATTGTAGGATTCGCGAATGCAAAATCGCTTCGATACTCGAGGACTGCTAATTGATTGCCGGCACCTGATACCGTAACCAGATTTGGAAAGGCAACCGAAACACCAAGGTTGGGACCAGTGCTCCCGATCGATAGCTTGGCCAACTCGATTCCGCGCGGTCCATTGAGTTGCGCGACGACGTCGGTCCCGGACTTAATCAGCTTTTCGACGACGCGGCCATCCAATCCCCGAATCTCGGCGCTGGCTTGCCGACCGGAACTAAGATTGAACTGAGTCAGTTTTGTGCCGCTCGGACCACGATCGGAATGCGTAATCACCCACGCTTCAGCACCCATGTTCACTGACGAAATAATCGCTCCGTCCAACTGGATCTTCAGCGCACTCGTGGCCGCAGAAATCAATTGGCCACGCCCCGCGCCATCAAATGCCCACACTTGGGACAGATCGTCCGCAGCAATCAGGGCGCTGGCGGACGGGCCAATACGAGTCGCAAGCTCCTCGACGCGAATGGGAAACGCTTGCGACTGAAGCGAGTTTCCTGCAGCGATTCCCACTGCATAGTCTCCCGCCACGATATCTTCGAAAGTTGCAATTCCGCGCTCGTTAGTGAATGCAACCGGGTCCGTTGAATCCTGCTGTCCGTTGTTGTTCAAATCCAGAAAGACGACTCGACGCGTTGCCGCAGTATCGGCAACATCAACACTTCGCGAACCGTCTTGATCCACAAACACCGCAACGTTCAATCCAGCCAAAAGCCGACGTGCTTCCAGAGGCTCAAGCACAAGCCGTATCGGTCGCCGATGATTTTTCCAAGGTCTGTCGTGATTTGAAGATTCACGATCGGGTTGGCGTTTCATAGTCGAACTCCGAACATGTCTAAAGCCTTGCATGCCAACTACGAAAGAATGTATAAAACGCTTTATAATACTGGATTGTGGGAAGCAGAGTAAAGCGTTTGGCACCGAATTGCGGAAAACCCTCCCGCTCGCTGCGGGCAAACTGCTGAAAATGAGACCCCACGCTTCGGGTCCAGTGGCACGCCCCTGAGTCTGCGAAGGGCGTGGCTGGGCTGAAAAAAACCATTGTAGAACGATTGTCCTCAATATTGTCCTCAATTTTCGGAAAGCTAGCTGGCTCAATTGAACGTTTTCATCCGTTGGAAAAATGCGAGTTGACTTTCGGTCCGCTGCCCTTCGGCAGAACGGTTGGGGACAACCGTTCTACACTTTTTATCAGCCGACAAGGCTTGCGATTCCAACGGGATTCACCAGTTTTTTGAGCTTGCCTTGCATTTATCGCTGACAGGGTCCACAATGTGCTGATACTATCGCACAGATGGTTGTTCGGGGGCGAATTGGATTCGACCGGGTGACTAGAAGTGAGGGTGGCGTGCCGTGGTTGGTCAGTTGGCCACGTAAATAGCTGACTAAAAACTTAACTGCAGATGCAAATCTTGCAATGGCTGCCTAATTAGGCAACCCTGACTGAGGGGGCCCGCCGGAGGCGCCCGAATGTCAGTCGCAATTCCGGATCGTTGGCTACCGCGCAGGGCACGTAGCGAACTAAAAAAGCTCCCCGCTGGCTTGTGAAGTAGCCTCGCCAATAGGCGACTGAACGAGCGAGAAACAAACCTTTGGCTACGCACGTAGAGGCTTTCATGGAAGCATCGCGGGACGCGGGTTCGATCCCCGCCGCCTCCACTAACGGGCCACTTACGAGAAAATTGTAAGTGGTCTTTTTTATTGAACTTACGCAGAAAAATCGTACCTCACGCTCCCATTTGAAACAGGAAAATCTGTCCTTGACGTTCAGATGCCACCTAGTAACCTCAGGACGTTTACAGAATCACACTCGGTATCGGAGAACATGAGATGGCACGATGGTTCATGGTATTGATGTTCCTCGGAAATGTCTTGACTGTTGCGGCGCAAGACAAACCGGAGCCGCCAACCGGGCAACAACCGGAAATCATGCTTGCACGAGCCGTTGAAAAAGACGGGAGTGTGGTTGTGTCATTCTCCTCGCCGATACTTCAACCAAAACGTCAGGAGATTGAAGCGGATGTGGACGGGAAGAAGATCGCCTTCACCCGTATTACCTACGAGTTCGTGAAGTGGAACGAGGTTGACTTAAGTGCCGATGGTGTGACAGTCAGGGCCTTCGGAGTTGATGGCAAGGAAGTCGCATCGAGACTGCTTCCCGAACGATTGAAGAAGACGACACGAGTTGCGGTGGTCCTGAATGGACCTGGGACGGAGGCGAAACTCGACTCGTATTACCTCAAGTCGCTGCGGGAAGACACCGTGGTATTCACTATTCCGCTGACAACGTTCTACGCTCCGTAAAGAGTAAAGTAGGCGAGAGAACGAATAGCAAACACATAAGCAACAACATTCTAGGTTCGAATGAAAAAGACGTTTCCCCAGATTGTGCCTGAATTACGAGCCGCGTTTCCCTCGCTTGCGCGGCTGGATCCGCTCAGCAACCTGCCGGTCGTCTACCTGGATGGACCTGCGGGCAGCCAAGTTCCACAAGTGGTTATGGATGCCGT
>JANLQO010000556.1:0-7064 GCA_031367855.1 Planctomycetia bacterium
AATTGATTGACGGTAACTGGTCGCGTCGTAGCGGTCCCCTGGCTGCTTACGTGGGCTTTCCTTCGCTCGGGACTCTTGCGACGGCTGAACCTTGCTTTTGCGGTTCGCTCGCTTGGTCGCTTGCCACCATGCCACGGACTCGGCGGGCGAAAAACAGTAGGCTTGCGGGTCTCGGTTTAGGTAGTCGGTGATCGCGTCGCGTGCGTCACCAATCAACGGGACTGCCTTGCGTTTTCCCTTGTTTGCCGTCTTATGCTTGGCGGGTCGGAACATCCACACTTCGCCGCTTCGGTCGATATCGCAAGGTCGAATGTTGCAAACTTCGCTGGGTCGCATTCCCGTTGCCACCTGGACGCGTAGCATTGCCTTTAGGACGGGCGATAGCTGCTTGGCGGTCTCTCGAACCACTTCAATGGCGACGGGCTTACGGGGCTCGGTTTCGTGGGCGACAGTTTGACCGATTCGCAGCGGTTCAACGGTTTTCAAAGCAACCAACGTCGAACTACTAACCAGCTCTTGCGAAACAGCATATTTGAACATTCGAACCACTGCGTTAGTTAACCGATTGCAATAGACTCGGCTGGTTCCGCCATCAATCCAACGCTGTCGCTGCCGTTGCAGGGCTAGCGGTCCATACTCCTCGGTTCGCCTGTCGCCTTCGTGCTTGTCGGTTTCGTCGCAAATCTGGTTCACCCGTTGAAGTTCGGCGAGGTTAGACGCGTATTTCGTCTTGATATGCTCACGGTAGCTAGCGGTGATGTGGCGAACTAATAACGGTTCGGCGGCTTGCTGGGTCGGCTGTGGCGCCATCTGGTACAACAGAATCGCCGCTCTGGCGTCCAAGTCGGCGGGGTCAAAGTCGCTTGCCAGCTTCAAACCGCCTGCTTGGTAGGTCGCAATTAGAACCGCATAGCGGGCGATAGTTTCGGGCGAATCGTGCTTGCCAAGGTAGTAATCTTTGCCGTCGATTGTGACGACGCTTTGCCCTGAAATGTGGTAGCGTAGCGACGGGGCTTTGGCTTTTGGTCTAGCCATAATGAGGGACTCCCATTTTTCTGACTGCCGAGTTTTTCGGTAGTCGTTTCTTGAAAACGGGGCCGCTCGTCGTTATGACGGTAACGCTAAAAGTGCGTTCCAGCCTTGAAAACATTGCCTTTTTTTCAGCGAGGCCGACGGGGTTCGAACCCGCAACCTCCGGATCGACAGTCCGGTGCTCTAACCAATTGAGCTACGGCCCCAATGTTTCAACTTGGGGAGGCGGGAAATTGGCTTTCCCGCGTCGCTGAGGAAAGGGATTATACGCCGCCGCGGGAGCGCTGCAAGTGCTGCTTTCGACTTCGGTGGGTTGATCGGCGGAGGATTTATTGGTTGCGCCGTTGCGATCGGAGGACTTGGGCAAGGCAGAAAACAGAGTGCATTCGGAAAACTCGGTCCCTTCGGACTGTGCGCTGCACAATTCTGCATTTTTAATGCGGTTTCAGAAATGGCAGCGAATCGTGACGTAGGTTTTTAAAGCCGAATTGAGCGTCTATTCCTTGATCGGCTCGAGCCTCTCTCGATTCACTGACGAGCAAGCGATGGGTTACCACATAAAATCTTGGCTTTTCAAAGGCGTCTACAACGTCGACTGGCTCATGCAGGCGATGGATGTGACCCAATGGGGCATGCTTGCGGCAACCGTTGTTGCGCTCGGGTTCCTGGCGCTCAAGACTCGGCGATAGTTTCACTTACTACCCGGGTGGTGTCATTAAACAGTTACTCAGGTTGCGTTGCCAAGGGAGCCTCGGTAAAGCGCAGCGCAACAGCGGAAAAAAGTCGGAAATACTTAGGGGACTTTGACAATTCGTTGGTTGAATCTCGTCGGCCAAGCGACTTTAATGGAGCGATCTCGCCGAGTACCTACCGTCGCTCTCCCCTCCAGCGGTTGTTAGTAACGCCCTGCGTTTCTATTCTTTCATTCTGTCGTTACGGAATTTCACTTAATGCTCAAATGCAAATACGCACACTCTGATTTTGTGCTCACTTGCCTCATGGCCGTCATCGGGCTCGCGATTTCCGCCCAATCGACGTTGGCCCAGCCGGTCGAAAATCGCAAATACGGTCAGGAGGATAAATTTCGGCAGCTCGAAGAAATTCTGCCGACTCCGAACGGTTATCGTAACGCAGCAGGTGAGCCCGGACCCGATTACTGGCAGCAGAATGCAGATTATGTGATCGACGTGAAGCTGGACGATGAAAAGCAGCACCTCACGGGCAGCGAGAAAATCACCTATCACAATCATTCGCCGCACACCCTGCGTTACTTGTGGCTGCAGGTCGATGCCAACATTTTTGCGCCTGACTCGGAAGCCAGTTTGCTGCGGCGGGGCATGGTACCGCCGAGGATGTCGCTACAAGCGATGAAGAACATGGAGGCCCGCAAAGTCTTCGACGGCTCGGCCAAGATTACATCGGTCAAAGATGCGAAAGGTGCTGATCTAACGCATACGATTATTAGGACCATGATGCGAATCGAATTGCCGGCGCCGCTGCCACCGAAACAATCGTTCGAATTTTCAGTCGACTGGAACTATGCGATCAACGATGCGGATTTGATGAGCGGCCGCACCGGTTACGAGTATTTTGAAAAAGATAAAAACTACTTGTACGAAATCGCGCAGTGGTTTCCGCGACTGGTCGCCTTTACCGATGCCACAGGTTGGCAACACAAGCAGTTTCTCGGACAAGGCGAGTTCACCCTGGAACTGGGTGACTATCTGGTGCGGATCACGGCACCTGATGACCATATCGTCGGCGCAACCGGCGTGCTGCAAAATCCGGCCGATGTTTTGACGGCTGAGCAGATCGATCGGCTGGCTCGTGCCAAGACGAGTTCAAAGCCGCTGTTCATCGTGACACCTGAAGAGGCCCAGGCGAATGAAAAGGAAGGCACGAGCAAGTCGAAGACATGGGTCTTTCATGCAAACAACGTTCGCGATTTCGCGTTCGCCAGCAGCCGCAAGTTCATCTGGGACGCACAGGGTCACAACGTCGAAGGTGTGCCGACGATGGCCATGTCTTTCTATCCTAACGAAGCCGAACCATTGTGGAGCAAGTACTCAACGGCGGCCATCATTCATACGCTGAATGTTTACAGTCGCTATACGTTTGGTTATCCCTACCCGACAGCGATCAGCGTCAACGGTCCGATTGGCGGGATGGAGTATCCGATGATTTGCTTCAACGGACCGCGACCTAAAGCCGACGGTACTTATTCCGCCGGAACGAAGTACGGGTTAATCTCCGTGGTGATCCACGAAGTCGGGCACAACTATTTTCCCATGATCGTCAACAGCGACGAGCGTCAGTGGACATGGATGGACGAAGGTATCAACACGTTTTTGCAGTACTTGGCCGAGCAAGAATGGGAAGAGGATTACCCGTCTGAGCGGGGCGAACCAGCGGCGATTACGCCTTACATGCTCAGCGTTGCTCAAGTGCCGATTATGACCAGCAGCGATTCAATTCTTCAGTTCGGCGAAAACGCCTATGCAAAACCAGCTACGGCGCTGAACATTTTGCGTGAAACAGTGCTCGGCCGCGAGTTGTTCGACTATGCATTCAAAGAGTATTCCCGGCGCTGGATGTTCAAGCGGCCAATGCCCGCCGATTTTTTTCGCACGATGGAAGACGCTTCCGGCGTGGACCTGGATTGGTTCTGGCGAGGCTGGTTTTACTCGACCGATCACTGCGATATTGCGATCGACAAAGTGGTGTGGTCGATCCCTGACGATACGGATCCTGACAAAGAAACCACACGCCGCCGAGAAGCAGAAGCAGCGAAATTGCCAACCATGTCCGATAGTCGCAATCAGCCGCTGTCAAAGTTGGTCGATCGCATCCCTGAACTGAAGGATTTTTACAATTCCTACGACAAGAATGAAATCACGCCCGAACAGCGCGAAGCGTACCAACGGTTTATTGAGAAATTGACCGATGATGAACGCAAAATAGTCGAAGCCAAGAAAAATTTCTATACCGTCAAACTCAAAAACGTCGGCGGTCTCGTTATGCCGATCGTGTTGCGAGTCATTTACGAAGACGGCAGCGACCAGTTCATTCGTTTGCCCGCTGAAGCCTGGCAGTTGAATGCACTCGAAACGTCGACAGGCTTTATGTCCGAGAAGCTCATGAAGAGTATTGAACTTGATCCGTACCGCGAGACCGCTGACGCAAATCGCGACAACAATTTCTTCCCCGAGAAATTTGAACCGAGCCGATTCCAGTTATACAAGAGCAATGAGCGCGAAGGCCGGCGAAATCGAGACGGTGGCGAGAATCCAATGCAAGTCGCTAAACGCCGCGAAGCGGAGGCCGCCAAGAAGAAACAGGAAGCGGAAACCAAAGCGAAAGCTGAGGCAGACAAGAAGCAGCCTGATGCCGATGCACCCGCGAAGTCCAAAGACGAAAAGTCCGATGGGATTCTTCCTGCCGCTGAAAAGTCGGAAGTAAAAGAAGCCACCAAGGTCCCCCCTGCTGCGGAAGCGGCCGCGAAAGCGAAGCCCGAAGCCAAGAAGAAAACAAAGAAGAAGAAACGCGAACCCGCTACATCAGCACCTTGATTTTGCCTAGGCTGTTTCAAGCAGTGATGCGGCTGATCATGTACCGGGTTACTGCCAGCTGGGGTGTTTTCTTGCGGCGGCACCGTCCTGGCCGACGCTTCGGGTTACGAAAATTTTTGGCTTCGCGCTGCATGCGCTGGCGAAAATGCGTCTATTTTTCATGTTCTGAAAGAAATTCTGAGGTCGATTAGGGGTAAACAACGCTCTCTTTATGTAGACTAATCGTTGAAATGACTCCACTGGCGTTCTGAGCGAGTTTTGGCGTGCTCGGACCGTGTGTTGATCACTTGTCTGTTGATCGCAATTTACGACATTCGCTGGGGTAAGTTACGTAGTATGGAACGCCGTGGCGTATCAGAAACCGATCCAAGAAACGGACTCAATGCAATGGGAGCGGATCCCGACGGCCCCCTTGATCTATTTGCAATCGACTTGAGCAGTGCATTGCCGGAAGGCGAATTGACGAGCACCGATAGTCCCTTCGCGCGGTTGCCGGCTAGCGATATTCAGGCCACAGATGTGCCCGTAATAGCTCCCGACGCTGGCTCAGCCAATCCGAGCGGTGGTGCGAACTCTTCGGCAGGTGCAAAGGTTGCATCCGCGGTTGTGCCAGTTCCGGGATTGGCAATGCCGGCGATCGTCGAAACACCTGATGAGCCGAGCGTTACGCAAGCGGATTTGGTGCGTAGACGGTTTTACTTGACTGCGTTACCGAGTTGGGCGATCAGTTTGGGCGTGCATGTGGGTGTGTTGTTTCTCTTGGCAATGCTGTCCATGGACCCAATTAGGGACGCAATCGGAGTCGCATTGGACGCTGGCGGCGGCAACGAAGGTGAAACGCTGGACGATACCGAGCTGCCTGGTCCGGCTGAATCGGTCGAAGCCGAGTCCAGCGCGGAGGAATTTTCCGCTTCGACGCCTGTCGTGAGTGAAGTGGTGACGATGCCGGCGGTTACGACAACTGCGGTCTCGACCGTAGCTGGAATCAATGCAATGTCGATGAACAACATTACTGAAAGTGTCCTGCCGAGTTCCATGATGGGATCGGGCATGAGCAAAATGATGACCTCGCTGAACGGCCGTGGGGCAGGCATGAAGGGCGAAATGCTGGAGCGGTTTGGAGGCACGGCGAACAGCGAAAAATCGGTCGCTGCGGCATTAAAATGGATCGCCGCTCACCAAGCTCCGAATGGTGGTTGGTCCTTCGCTTGTTCACGCTTTTGCAGAGGCCAATGCAAAGGCGATGGAACGAAATTGGAAGCGGTCAATGCGGCGACGGCCTTGGCTTTGTTGCCCTTCCTAGGTGCTGGTCAGACGCACATTTCGGGGCAATACAAAGACACGATCAAACGAGGTCTAGCCTTTTTGATTCAAAACATGAACGTTACACCAGGGGACATTCCTCGCGGTTCGTGGCACGAAGCGGGTGGCAATATGTATTCACATGGATTGGCGTCAATCGCGATCTGCGAAGCCTACGCGATGACGCGCGATCCAGACCTCGTGCAGCCAGCTCAGTTGGCGATCAACTTCCTGGTGTATGCGCAAGATCCACGTGGCGGAGGCTGGCGGTATGCACCTCATGAAGCTGGCGATACCTCGGTTGTGGGCTGGTGCCTAATGGCGCTCAAAAGCGGGGCGATGGGGAATTTGAGCGTACCACAGATAAGCTTTCGCGGCGCTTCGCAATTTCTTGACTTGGTACAAACCAACAACGGTGCTTACTATGGCTACGACAAGCCCAGCGCTGAGATCCGCGCTTCCACCACCGCTATTGGTCTGTTATGCCGTATGTATTTGGGCTGGAGTAAGGACAACGAAGCGATTAAAGCTGGGATAGCCGAGCTAAACAAAACCGGTCCATTGGTAGACAATCTTTACTACAGTTACTACGCAACTCAAGTTATGCGTCACCAAGGCGGACCGGACTGGGAGAAGTGGAATACGAAAATGCGTGAAGACCTGATCAAAACTCAATCAGGCGCAGGTCACGAAGCCGGTAGCTGGTATTTTGAGGGAGGACACGGCAAAGAGGGTGGCCGACTCTACTCTACGGCGATGGCCACGATGATTCTCGAAGTTTATTATCGCCATATGCCGCTGTATACGGAAAAGTCAGCGGACGACGAGTTCGAACTTTAACGTCATGTGGACTGTCTAATCTGCACCCTAAATTAAAAGTTTGCGCGCTAACGAGCGGATGTGTTGCGAGGATTCACTCGCTTGCGCTTCGGCTTTGTATTCTCCGTGTTTAGCACAAAGTTGCGCTATCCAACTAGAACGATTGGGACAATATTGAGACAATCGTCCTACTCTCAACCGAGCGTATTATATTTAAGGTGCATTCAAAGGCTCTGAATTCTAGTTAAGGAAGCGAGTAATGCGAGAGTCGCCGAAGTTGCGGTCCGTCCCAGGTTGGGCGGCAATTGTCTTCACAGCGTTCGTCATCCAAGTGCTGGCAAC
>JANLQO010000621.1:0-14216 GCA_031367855.1 Planctomycetia bacterium
CTCCGAAACCCGCGGCTAACGCGGCTAACTAAAACGAACGCACTTGAAAGTTTTACAGTTACTTGTAACTTCTCTGTGTAAGCATGAACCGGCCCACCGTGGGTCACTCGTGCCGCGAGTGACCTTTTAGCGCCTCAAATGCTTTTTGTGCACACAGTGGCTGCTATCAACAATTGGCTGGCAAGCTGGAGCGTTCGCAGCATATCCCACTCTAGACTAAAAGAAAATAGGGAACTTGTCACCACAATGCGCGTGCCGGAATTGATTTTCGGCGCAGGAACGGTCACCATTACGGTGGGCAGGTCCACACAAAAGTGAATCCCGCCAATGATTAGATCACTTTAGGGTGAATTAAATGGGCAATATTCGCTTTTCATTTGAATACCCGTGGCTGTTACTGCTGCTGGCAATTCTGCCGTTGATATGGCTGAGCAGTTTTCAGTCGATGGCCGGTTTGGGGCCGGGCCGACGGTTCGCGGCATTGTTGTTTCGTTCTATCGTGATGTTGGTGATCGTCTTTGCGCTGGCGGGTATTCAGTGGGTTTGGATCAGCGACAAACTAACTGTTATCTATTTGCTCGATCAGAGCGACAGCATCGCGCGCGCCAAACGCGATGTAATGTTGGAGTACGCGATCAAATCGGTGCGAACTCATCGGCAGTCAGAGCGCCGTGATCAATCGGGGCTGATTGTGTTCGGTCGCGAAGCGGCGATTGAGTTCCCGCCGTATGACGACAACCTGCCGGATGTCAAGGGTATTGAGAGCTATTTGGGTCGAACGGATGCCACGAACTTGGAGTCGGCGCTCAAGTTGGCGCAGGCTTCGTTTCCGGAGGACTCGGCAAAGCGCGTCGTGATCATTACTGACGGGATTGAAACGGTCGGATCGGCTTCGGCTGTTGCCAAATCGATGTCGGAGGCAGGGATCGGTATCGATGTTGTTCCAATCAATTTAGCGGCGAGAAGTGAAATTCTGGTCGAGAAAGTCGACCTGCCGACCAACATCCGTCAAGGGCAGCCGTTTGAAACTCGGATCGTGGTCAATCGGTATCAAGAGGAAGGTACCAACGAACCGATTCCCGGTCGCTTGAGATTGCTCCGAAGTTCCGGACCACGCGAACAAGTGTTGCTTGACGAGTCGATATCGCTGGACAAAGACGTCAACGTTTTTCCAATCCGCGACACGATCGAATTGCCGGCTGGTTATACCTATCGGGCGGAGTTCGTACCTGATAAAGCGACCGATGATTCATTGCAACAGAACAATCGTGCCGACGCATTCACTTATGTCCGTGGTAAAGGACGTATTTTGTTGATTGAGGATTGGAGTGCGGTCGGTGAGTACGGGACGTTGATTGAAGCGTTACGACGCAGCGAGATCGAGGTCGACATTCAAACCAGTGATCAGCTGTTTACTTCACTGGCGGAATTACAAGCTTACGACTGTGTTGTGTTGGCTGGTGTACCTCGGAGCAGCGGTGATTCGGCGGAAGCGATTGCGAATTTCACCGATGAGCAGCTGGATATTCTTGTAAGCAACACGGAGCAATTCGGTAGTGGATTGATCATGCTCGGCGGACCGAATGCGTTTGGCGCGGGAGGTTGGGCGAACACCGTGATTGAAAAAGCCATGCCGGTTGATTTCCAAATCAAAAACAAAAAAATCGAAGCGGTCGGTGCGCTGGCGATGATTATGCACGCGTCCGAAATTGGTCAAGGGAACTATTGGCAGAAGCGAATCGCTCGATCGGCCATGGAGGTACTCGGGCCGATGGATTACTGCGGAGTGTTGCAGTTCACCGCGCTGGGAGATTCATGGTTGTGGGGCGGGCAGGTCGGAATGTTGCGAGTTGGCGAGAACCGCGCAGCGATGATCAACCGGCTGAGCAGCTTGACTCCGCAGGACATGCCCGCCTTCGAGCCGTCGATGCTTTTAGCTCTCAATTCGTTAGTCAAAACACCTGCATCGGTGAAGCACATGATCATTATCAGCGATGGCGATCCAACGCCGCCGAGCGCTGGTATCGTGGGGCAGTTCGCGAAGAATCAAATCAAAATCTCCACGGTTGCAGTCGGCGCGCATGGGCCGGCAGGCCATCAAACGCTGCAGGGTATCGCAACCAAGACGGGTGGCAACTACTACGTCGCGTCGAATCCATCAGCGTTGCCGAAGATCTTCGTACGCGAGGCGATGCGGGTTTCGCGGCCGCTGGTGTATGAACCCGACGGTGGCTTGCGGCCGCGAATTACTTATCCCCATGAAATTGTGCAAGGGCTCTCCCGTGAATTGCCCAACCTGAAGGGTTTCGTGTTAACGACGCTCAAGGACAGCCCGTTGGTCGAAGTTCCGATTCGCTCAAGCCAACCGACTGAACCCGAGAATCAAGCGGTGTTGGCGACATGGACTTACGGTTTGGGCCGTACTGCAGTGTTTACCAGTGATACAGGGAAACGCTGGGCGGGCGATTGGGCAGCTTGGCCGGGATATGATCAATTTTTCACACAAGTTGTGCGCTGGACGATGCGCCCGACCAAAAGCGATGCGAAATTCACCGTGGCCACCAAGGTCGGCGAGGGTAAAGTAGAAGTCATTGTTAATGCGTTAGATCAGCAGGACGAGTTTCTGAATTTTTTAGATATGCAGGCTGTTGCGGTAGGCCCGGATCTGAAAGCGATCCCGGTTATCATGCGTCAAGCGGCTCCCGGGCGTTATGTGGGTTCGTTCGAAGCGGATAGTGCGGGGAGTTACTTGGTGAATGTCATTCCGGGACCAGCGATGGCGCCGCTGACAACGGGGGCGAGTGTACCGTTTTCGGATGAATACCGCGTTCGTCAGACGAATATGAGCATGTTGACGCAATTGGCCAAGCTTGAGCCGACGGGAGGCAGTTCTGGGGGGGTGCTTACCGAGCCCCTGGATCAGCAATCGTTCGAAGATATTGTGAAGAACACGAACACTTTTCGGGGTGGTCTGCCGCGCGCTCGCAGTATGCAGGATATTTGGCCGTGGTGTTTGCTACTTGCGTCGGTATGCTTGTTTGCCGATATTTTCGTACGTCGCGTTTCGCTGGACTATGCGTATCCTGCCAAGTGGATGCTGAAGAAACTTCGCCCGGGCGCGACTCTGCAAGATGCAGCGCGTCAGCAAAGCCTGAACCAACTGCGTAGTAAGAAATCGCAGGTATCTGAAGCGATGGAACAGCAACGTGCTACCACACGCTTTGAAGCCACGGGTCCGACGGAAACTTCGACGCTCGAGGAGGCCGCATCAGGCAAGTCGGCTTTGACTTCCGAAGCTCCGCGGAAGGCCGCTTCGAATATGACCTCCAAAGACGAAGAAGGTGGTTATACTTCACGGTTACTTGCGGCCAAGAAAGCTGCGCAAAAGAAGACCGGCAACAACGAGTAATGTCAGATCAGGCTAACCAACGCTTCTAAACAACCTTTTCAATTTAGTCTTAGTCTCCAATCATAGAGTCATCCATGAGCAACGTCGCCGAGCAGATGCAGCAACAAACCGACCAGTTTCGCGAACGATACAAAACAGTAAAAGAAGAAATAGGAAAAACCATTGTCGGCCATGATGAAATCGTTCACGGTGTGCTTACCAGCATGTTTGTGGGAGGCCACTGTTTGCTGGAAGGTGTGCCTGGGCTGGGCAAAACCATGTTGGTTCGCACGCTCGCCGAAGCGCTCAGTTTGAATTTTAGCCGTATTCAGTTTACGCCGGACTTAATGCCCGCCGATATTCTGGGCACTAACATGGTTGTTGAAGACGATCAAGGACATCGCTCGTTCCAGTTTCAGAAGGGACCTATCTTTACCCAGATTTGTCTGGCTGACGAAATCAACCGCGCAACTCCTAAGACGCAGTCTGCGATGCTTGAAACGATGCAGGAAGGAACGGTTACTGTCGCTGGCCATCGATATGAGCTGGATAAGCCGTTTTTCGTTTTGGCCACACAGAATCCGATCGAGCAAGAAGGTACTTACCCTTTGCCGGAAGCTCAACTCGACCGTTTCTTGTTCAAACTGGTGGTGGGCTATAGCTCGCGCGACGAATTGAATGTGATCGTCGACCGTACAACTCGCGGAACAAAGATCATTACCGACAAGATCATGGACGGCGAGGAGATTAAACGCGGTCAAGCGCTCGTCCGCAATGTGATCCTGGCCAAGCATGTGCAGGACTACATCGTGCGGCTGGTGCTCGCCACGCACCCACAGGGTCCGCTGGCACAAAATATTACCAACCAGTATGTGCGTTGGGGTAGCAGCCCGCGCGGAGCTCAGACTCTGGCGCTCGCCGCTAAAGTTCGCGCGCTGCTTGACGGTCGCTTCAATGTCAGCTTCGAAGACATTCGCCGTGTTTACTTGCCAAGTTTGCGGCACCGCGTCTTGCTAAATTTTGAAGCACAAGCCGAGAATGTTGATGTTGATCAAATTCTGCTCGAGATACTCGAAAAGGTTCCCGAGAAGTCCGACGTGTCGCTGGCGACAGTGGGTTAATACAGGAAAATCGGCTTGCAGATTTCTTATTTGACCGCCGGTGCTGCGGGAATGTTTTGCGGCAGTTGTTTGCATGATAATGCACTGGCCAAGTCATTGATGCGACTTGGTCATGATGTCATTCTGCTGCCCACGTACACGCCTATTCTGACCGATGAAACCAGCGTCAGCAGTAATCGCCTATTCTTTGGTGGTCTCAACGTTTACTTGCAGCAAGTCTCGCCCATTTTTCGCTGGATGCCAAAGTGGATGGACCAATTCCTCAGTTCGCCTCGACTGGTGAACTGGGTGGCTACGCGGGCGATGGGAACATCCGCCAAGCAATTAGGCGCGCTGACCGTTTCCATGCTCCAGGGAAGCGACGGTCGACAGCGCAAAGAAGTTAGCCGTCTATGCGATTGGCTGGTCACACAACGACCCGACGTTGCCATTTTCTCGAACTTGCTGATTGCTGGTTGCATCCGCGAAATAAAATCTCGCATCGGCTGTCCCGTAGTCGTCATGCTGCAGGGTGACGACATCTTCTTTGAAAGCTTGACGGAACCCTACCGCACCGAAGCCATGCAATTGCTGAAGTTGTTAGCGCGCGAAGTGGACATGTTCATCGTTCACTCCGAATACTACGGCCAGCGAATGCAACAGTTGCTCGAATTTCCGCGAGAGCGTTGGCAAGTCAATTCACTCGCGATTGAACCCGCGGATTTTCTTGAACGCAAGCAACCGATGGTCGCACGCGATCGTCCTCCGACGGTCGGGTATCTCGCGCGATTGGCACCGGAGAAAGGGTTACATCAACTGGTAGATGCCTTCATCGAGTTGCGAGCGCGCTTGCCAACGGCTCGACTGGCAATCGCTGGATGGCTGGGCAAGCAACATGAGAGCTATTGGCAAGAGCAGCACAAGAAACTCGCCTCGGCGGGGCTATCTGATGCCTTTACGTACTATGGTTCGGTCGACAGAAGCGGGAAATTGCAGTTTTTAGAATCGGTCGATGTGCTTTGTGTACCAACTACGTATCAAGAACCCAAAGGACTGTTCGTTCTCGAGTCGCTGGCGGCGGGTGTGCCTGTGGTGCAACCTGACCATGGCGCCTTTCCCGAGGTCATCGCCAGATTAGGTGGAGGGTACCTTTATGCCGCTGGCGACCGGACTGCGCTCGTCGATCGATTGCAAGCGGTGCTCAGTGATCTGCCAGCAGCCAGGCGGCTGGGGCAAGCCGGTCGCACTGCGGTCTTGGAACACGCGACGACGGATCAAGCCGCTGCGCGCTTGATCGAGTTACTGAATCCGCTCTTGGCACTGAGGTAATGCGACCTCAAATGGAACATCTACTGGAGGGCAAATCGCTAGTGTGGGTGAGCGCCGATGAACTGGGCGTGTTCACCGCCGCTACCCGCAAAATGTTGATGGATCATTTCGCCAAGGAAGCGGTTAAGGTACAGCTAATCCTCGCTGAAAATACTGAGGAACTTTCGCAACTTGCGCAGCGACATGCAACTGGCTTGGTCACATTGGTACTACGACAAGCGGGCGAAATTCCGGCGGCCTGCAAGTCGCTCTGGCGAATCCGTGGCCGCCTGGAGCAACCCATTTGTGTGTGCTTTTTAGCGACGGAGATGATCGACCACGTTCCTTTGCTGCTCGAGTCGGGTGCGCACATCGTCGTTAGTCAACTGGACGCGTGGCAACGCGCCCTACCGCGAATTCTCAGCCGCGCGCCGCTTTCGAAGCAAGGCTTTCATCCACTGACCGGGAGCTTAGTCGATCGCTTGCCCTGGCATGCTGAAGAATAACCGAGGGCGCTCTCAGGATAGTCGCACGGACTCGGCAAGAGTGACCCACGGTGGGTCGCATCTGCCGGATGCGACCATGAAGTACCTGTAATCTAAAAACGCACGAATTCGCCGACGCAAATGCTTCACAGCGTTGCCCGATGGGCACGCGGTTAAACGAAAGCGAGACCTCGCCGAAGAGAACTATTCGTTGAGATCGAATAGCGTCAGCTGGCCAACAGGGAACTTTTTCGGCAGCGAGCCTGGGCGGAGGAACTTCGAACAGTCTAGAGCCAGTGGTCTGTCACTGAGTCCGTAGCGATTTGCAAACAACTTGAATGTGCTGCGCAAGTGATCAGCGTATTCACCCGAGCCGCGTAGTCGTTCACCGAACTGCGTTTGATTGTAGCCGCCGTCACGTGTGCTGCGGATGAGCGATTCGACGCGTTCACGCTGGGTAGGCACATGACGGCTGAGCCAATCGAGAAAGATCGGGCGTACCGTAAGCGGTAATCGCAACAAGATGTAGCCCGCGAAGCGCGCACCGTGCTCTTTAGCGGCAGCCAAGATGGCTGGAATTTCGCTATCGTTCAAGCCAGCAATAACTGGCGCGACCATCACTGTCACGGAGATGCCGTTGCTTGAAAGTTCGCGGATCGCGCGCAGACGCGCCGCTGGACTGCTGGTTCGCGGTTCGAGTACTCGAGTCAGTGACTGGTCGAGCGACGTGAGGCTGATGGCTACTCGCGCAAGGTTGTCGGCTGCCATGGGGGCGAGCAGGTCGATGTCACGGGTGACGAGTGCATTTTTGGTGATAATGTTTAACGGCTGGCGAAACTCACTGGCAACTTCGATGCACTGGCGGGTCAATCGAAAGTGGCGCTCTGCCGGCTGGTAACAATCCGTTACCCCCGACATCATGATCGGCTCTGGTTGCCAAGCTCGTTTCATCAAATGCTCTCGCAGCAACTCGGCCGCACGATCTTTGACCAAGATCTTGCTTTCGAAATCAACGCCCGCGCTAAAGCCTAAGTACTCGTGCGTGGGCCGCGCGTAACAGTAGGCGCAGCCGTGGGCACAACCGCGATAGGCATTCAAACTGTAGCGAAACGGAATGTCGGGACTATCGTTTTCAGATAAGATCGACTTCGAATCATCGCTGTAGTATTCCGTCTTGCTTACGAATCTCTGGTCCAGAAACTCTTCATCATACTCGACATGCTCCAAGTCTTCGTGAATCTGAATCTTCAGAAAACGGTTACCGGGATTGATCTGAGCCCCACGTCCTGAGACTTGCGGTTGCGGGAGGTGCGGGGAGGAGTTTGCATCTGACATTCCGTTTCGCCCCAAAGGTGTTTGGATGAGCTTAATCAAACCAATCTCGTCCGCAGAGCGTCCGAGGCACACTGGTCGGTTACTTCGTCTGGCGTTATGCTCTGATGCTTGAATGGTAGCACTTTGGCAAGCAAATTTGCAGTCTGTACGCCGGAAAGTCAACTCAACGGGATTTTATCTTAACGCATGTTCGCAACCGAGCTCAGATTCCGATTCGCTTGCTGGTGGATGATTCTGCGGACTTCTTTAGAAGAGCGATTGGCCTATCGCGGTGATTTCGCCCTTGGGACCCTGATGCGATTTCTGCCAATTATTACGCAGATTTTTCTGTGGTGGGCCATTTTCGATGCGGTGGGTGCCGGTGGGGTGGAGTCGAGTCGACTGTCGGGTTATTCGTTTCACGACATGGTAGCTTACTATTTGCTCTCGATGCTCGGCCGTGCGTTTTCGAGCATGCCCGGTCTGGCTTCGAACGTGGCCAAGCAAGTTCGCGATGGCGAGATCAAGAAGTTCATCACGCAGCCGATCGACATGATCGGATTTCTGCTGCTTACTCGGGTGGCGCACAAAGTGGCTTACTACAGTGTTTCTACCCTGCCGTTCGCGCTCGTGTTTTATCTGTGTCGCGGATTTTTTACCGCAGGTTGGCCCTCAGCGGAGATCATGACCGCCTTTGTATTGTCGCTCGTCATGGCATTTTTGCTTGGCTATTTTGTCGACTTGTGTATCGGCTTGATCGGCTTTTGGTTTTTGGAAGTCAGCTCGCTATTGTTTGTCTACATGCTGTTGAGCTTTTTTCTATCGGGTCATATGTTTCCCATCGACCTGTTGCCAGAGCCGTTTCGGACAATTGTCAATTTCTTGCCATTCAAGTACCTAGCCTACTTTCCGGCGGCAGTATTCCTGGAGAAGGTCGAACCCAATTGGCTGTGGTTCGAAATGGCTTTGGAAGCGGTTTGGCTGTGCTTTTTTATTATTCTCGCTCGCATCCTCTACTCGCGGGGACTAAAGCGCTACAGCGGATTTGGTGGATGATGCACATACCAAGCACGAGTGAAACTAGCGTCGAGTCGCCTGGGAGCAAGCATCCAAACTACTTGAACGTATTTCTGACATTTGCAAAGAACTCACTGGTTCGCGACATGATGTTCCGCGCGAACTTTGTGATCGAAGCCTTCTCAAGCCTCTCTTGGGCAATGATGAACGTTGGCTTCTATTGGCTCATCTTTGAACATACTTCTTCAATTGGGCGTGAAACCGGCTGGGGCAAGTATGAATTCTTCGTGTTCATGGGTACGACATGGATTGTGAATTCGATCGTGCAGACCTTCTTCATGCCCAACTCGGAAGAGTTTAGCGAATTGATTCGCACGGGCGGACTCGATTTCGCGATGCTCAAGCCGATCGATACACAATTCCTGATATCGTTCCGCAAAGTCAGTTGGTCGAGCCTAGCGAACCTGTTTTTGGGAATCGTGTTGATAGCGATCAGCCTGGGAAATCTGGTGTATCGAGTGGAGAATCCATGGCGATTTGAGCCTGCTATCTTGTTGCTCTATCCGTTGTATATCGCGTGCGGCGCAGCGATTCTGTATAGCCTGATGATTTGCCTAGCGGCGACCAGTGTATGGCTAGGCCGCAATCAAACGCTGTATGACTTTTGGTTTTATATCACCAACTTCTCGCGATACCCGATGGAGATTTATTCACGCGGATGGGGATTTCCGCTGTGGCTGGTTTTTACGTTCGTCATTCCAGTGCTCGTCGTCGTGAACGTACCGGCGCGCTTGCTGGCTCAACCGCTGACACCGCGGGCGTCATGGGAATGGCCGCTAGCTGGTTTTACGCTGTTGGCCACCGTCGGAGCTATCCTCTTTAGCCGTTGGGTGTTTGGCCGTGCGCTACTTTCCTATCGCAGCGCCAGCAGTTAAACGCCAGCGTCTGGATTCTGCAATTTGGTACTGGGGTTTTGTGAGCCGCTGGCGTTAGCCCGGATTATTCATGGCGCGTAACTACGTTCGCCAGAACGTGGTGAACCGCTTTGAGTTACAGCCACGTTCTGGCGAACGTAGCTACGACGCATCGATGCCGTCCCAAGCTAGGCTGCCGACTTTGCAAACAGCGCGGCAATGACTTCTTCCAAGGGTGGGTCTTCGACCGAAATGTCGTCCACTTGGTACTGCTGCAAAATGCTGGCAAGCATTTTGGTTACATCTGCGCGCGGGCAGCGCAAGTTCACTTTGGGTAACACAACCGAATCGACCTGTGCGAAGCGTTCGAGGCCGTCCGCCGTCTGGCCATCTGCCAATTGCAATCGCAAAATTTTTGACCCGCTAAAATCGTCGCGAATTTGAGCCAGCGAGCCATCGAATTTAATCGCACCGTCGGTGATCACGACTACGCGCCGACAGAGCGCGGCAATGTCCTTCATGTAATGACTAGTCAGGAGGATCGTGATCTTGCGTTGCTCCTGGTAGTACTTGAGGAACTGCTGAATGTTGTGCTGGGCGATGACGTCGAGCCCGATGGTGGGTTCGTCTAAAAACAGAACGTCCGGTGAATGCAAGAGTGCTGCGATCAGTTCCATCTTCATTCGTTCGCCTAGCGACAACTCGCGCACGGGCCGGCCTAGCAGTGTTTTCACGGTTAGCAATTCAGTCAGCTCGTCGAGCGTGCGGTTGAAGTTGGCTTGATCGATGCGATAGATCTGCTGGTGCAACCGAAACGATTCCTGAGCAGGCAGATCCCACCACAGTTGATTTTTCTGGCCCATGACGAGCGCGAAGCGGCGGCGATAGGCGTTATCGCGCATCCAGGGTACGTGCCCCATGACCCGCGCCGTGCCGCTGTTGGGGTAGATCACGCCGGACAGCAATTTCAGAGTTGTCGTTTTCCCCGCCCCGTTTGGCCCTAAAAACGCAACGAATTCACCTTGCTCCACGGTGAGGTTGATGGAGCGAACCGCTTCCACCTCTTTGTACTCTCGATGCCAGAGACCGCGCACTGCGGCCATCAAGCCTTCTTGCTTCTGGTAAACTCGGTACGATTTACTTAGATTCTCAATTTCGATGATCGGCATAGTGGCCCGATTATAGGTGGGCCGGCAAAGCATGGACAGTCGCCCACCTAACGCAGGCATGCGTGACTGTTTAGAATCTAGCCCTTCTATGCGATGGACTTGGAAACACTGTTGTTGGAAACGGAAATGCAGACTCGACGACTGGGAAAGACTGACCTAGATCTTCCAATTCTTAGCTTTGGCGCATCTTCGCTGGGGGCCGAGTTTCGCGGTGTTACGTTGGATGAGGTTTTCGCTTCGATCCGCGTAGCACTGGAATTGGGTATGAATTTCATCGATACCTCACCGTTCTATGGTCGCGGCATGAGCGAAGTTTTGCTCGGCGTGGCTCTGAAAGACGTACCGCGAGCTCGCTATAAGATTTGCACCAAACTCGGTCGTTACGACGTCGCCCATTTCGATTTCTCGGCCTCGCGCGTGGCCGAGAGCGTGGACGTATCGCTGCATCGGCTGGGCTGTGGGCACTTGGATATCGTGCTTTGCCATGACATCGAATTTGTGCCGTTACAGCAAGTGATCCATGAGACGCTGCCTGCACTTAGAAAACTGCAGCAAGCCGGAAAGGTACGGTACGTCGGAATCAGCGGCTATCCGCAAAAGATCTTCCACGAAGTGCTCAAGCAATCAGAACTCGATTGCGTGCTGAGCTACAACCAATACACGCTGCAGAATACTCGCTTTGCCGACGAGACCATTCCGCTATTGAAGGATCATCAAGTGGGTGTCATGAACGGCGGCCCATTTAGCGCTCGCTTGCTCACCAATTCAAAACTGCCCGTCTGGTTCCGCGATCCCATCGAAGTGCAGGCCGCCGCGCGTAAAGCTGCTGAGCACTGCGCATCCCATGGAGTCGACATCGCTCAATTAGCCTTGCAATTCTGTTTGCTGAACGAAGACATTACAACAACCGTAGCTGGCAGCGCGAACCCAAGCAACATCCGCAAATGGGCACAATGGGCTGCGGAACCGCTCGACAGGCAACTGCTCAACGAGGTCTTAGCCCTTTTGAAACCGGTCCACA
Organism: Planctomycetia bacterium; assembly: GCA_031367855.1. Taxonomy (GTDB): domain Bacteria; phylum Planctomycetota; class Planctomycetia; order Pirellulales; family Pirellulaceae; genus Aureliella. The sequence goes on from JANLQO010000621.1 coordinate 11,717, forward strand.
ATATCGGCCATCGTGAAGGGTTGCCGGAGAATAATTGATCGGCGTGGACTACTGCTGCAGGGCTATTGACTCTAACAGCAGTTTCTTCTCTTTGTGAATATTGAAATCGTCATAGGTGGCGAAGGCTCGCTCGCGACGCAATTGTTCTTTGGTTTTCTTTTTGGGTTCAGCCTTGCCTGCGGCCACTTCTTTCTGGCGAATGGCGTTGTCAAGGCGATTGAAAGACTCGTTCTGCATTGCCAGGGTCATACCTAACTGCTGAGCGCGGCCTTGCAGGCCGGCCATTTGCCGCTCGGTAAGCACCCCTTGAGCACGCACGCGGTCGAATTGGTTGGACAGTCCGAAAATCTGATAATCCATGGAATTAATGGCACCCTGCAGTACACTGACTTCGGCCAAGTATCGCTGTTGATCATTGTAATCAACCCGCCCCTGGCTATCGCGAAAGGGTTGTGGCAGCGCGGCTAAGCTCGCCTGAAGCTGGACTTGTCTTCGCACTAAATTTTCGGCCTGTTGTGAAATCGTCTGGCTAACATTCCAAGCATTCTGCCATTGGTTGTTGAGCTGTGCAAAGTTGGTTTGCAATTCCAAGCGGGCATACTCGGATTCGTTCGCGGCTTTGGCGCGCTGGGCTTCCAATTGCTCGCGCATCGTCGCGGCTTCTTTTTCAAGTCCCTCGCGCAATGCCTTAAGTGCTTCTTCGCCCTCTTCCGTCAACACTCGATACTCTTCCTCAATCGCCAGCTTGGATGACTCGTAGGCATTCTTCAAGTTTTCGGGGAGTTCCTGAGCAGCCACCACCAACTCAGCCAAGGCTGTTGGTCGAATCAATTCATGTCCTGGACCGGTAAAATAACCGACCGCCAATCCAAGGAAGCGAGCCGCATGTTCGAGTTGCGCTGGTGACGCCGTGCGTGCAGGATCACGGAGTGCTTCGATCAACGATTCAAGTTCGACGATGGCCGGGGCTGTCTTGTAGTTCAGCAACATTAGACGCGCTTGATGAGCGCGAGCAGGAGCATCATTATCGGTCGCTGATAAGATCTGCCCAGTAAGCTTTAAAGCATCCAAGTTCTTCTTTTGATTGATCGCCAGCAGAACATAAGCGAGCTGCAGTCGTGCGTCTTCTTTTGGCGAGGGCTTGAGCTTCATCAGTTCGTCGTAAGCTGCATTGCGTTTGATGGTCGGCAACTTGTCGTCACCCACGATCGACAAAACGTCACGAGCCTGTGTTTGCCATTTCAGCGATTCCGGAGAAACGGGAGTTGTCTGCTTGGGAGGGATCGGCTCAACACGGGCTTCCACCTTGGGCTGATCTTGCGCCCAGCCGTATTGCTGAGCCATGAAACAGCTAGACAAAATTGCAACAACAGCCAACCGACGCATGGTAGCACCTTTAACACAGCCCAGATTCTCGCACCTGTTTGATGACGAGCAAGCTTAAGTCTAGAGGCACAGCAGCGATAACTCAAGTATTTCGGCAGCATTTGTGACGCTTGCAGGCAAGATTCAAAAAGAGACAATAAATACTGTCGAAAATGGAGTCTTCATCCCATCGATTATCCTGGCACTCAAATTGGCAAAAGCCTTGGGCAAGCCGTATTGAAAAGCTGTTTTCTCTTGTTGAATGACGGATGTGGACACGCAAGTCCGACGATCAACTCTGGGCGATAACGTACATGAATTCCCATTTAATTACTCGCGCTTCGAAGCTGCGAGATTTAGTCGCCAGTCGCCAACAGCGGTTCGTTCTTGCGGAAAGCTGCACTGGCGGTTGGCTTGCGGCCAGTCTGTCCGCGCTGCCGGGAATATCCCAGTGGTGGTGCGGCAGCTTGGTCGTCTATCGTTGCGAAAGCAAGCAACAATGGCTGGGGATCAGCGGCGCAGTTCTTGACGATCCCGACATCGGCCCGGTCAGCCAACACGTTACCACCCAGCTGGCGCTACAAGCTCTGGCGCACACTTCGGAAGCCGATCTGAGTATCGCTGTCACGGGCGAACTCGGCCCTGGTGTCTCGCCTGAAAGAGATGGCCGTATCTACTGTGCTGTAGCCGAGCGCGGCGGTACCGAAATCCTTGAGGCAAATACACGCTTGATTTGTCCTGCACCTCTGGTCGTCACGGACATCGCCCGGCGAGTTGCTCGCTTGGAAGAAGCCAGTCAGTGGGTACTCGACCAAGCGATTGAGTGGCTCCAATCGACCACAAGTCGCCGAAATCAGTAGTTGGCGGCATGGCCCGCCTGTTTCCGATTGTCCTTTTTAAAACTGCTCAGCAACTCTTGCCTGCGATCAGCAGGTGGCCTACCTTTGAGAATTGAGAGGTCAGCGGCATTTGAACGATCAAAGCCGAGCAGGGTATAATTCTCCGTCGAGCAAGAATTTCCAATGGGGCGACTTGCAGCCCTATGATTTGCAATTTGAAATTTGCTATTTGCAATTTGAAATTTGCTGACACTAACGGATTCTAGGTGCAAAAAATCGGGGTAGCCCTAACTTGC
>JANLQO010000622.1:0-3667 GCA_031367855.1 Planctomycetia bacterium
AAACGCAATGAGTCGCTTCCTGGGCCAGTTTCTATGGTTGCAAGTCGATTTAGGCTTAACGAGCTGCTGGAAGTAGGGCCGATTTGCAGCCGCTATCGAGGCAGTTTACCGGACGGCCGCGAAGCCGAAATCTGTTTGCTACGGCACACGCCAGGAACTGAAGTTTCACCTTGGATTCAGCGATTTCGATTGGCGGCTCTGGTGTCGTGCCCCAGTTGTTTGCAGGTGTTGAGCGTCGACGAAAATCATGAGCCACCGTTTGTTGCAATTGCGAGAATGGATGGGCCGACACTAGCCGACTTGGTCAATCAAAACGCACTTGAACATGAATTCGTAAACCTTGTACGCTGCTGCCTCGAAGCCCTGGCAGCTTGCGAAAATTTTGGAATAGCCATCGGAGGTGTAACGCTCCACAGCATCTTTCGGAACCGTGATGGTCAGTGGCAAGTTGATCTGTCAGGCTTGAGGTCCGCAATATTCGGCGCCCTCCCATCGGGTTCGGGACGGCCTGAGTTTTTGCCTCCTGAGTCGCGAACGCTTCCAAACCCTACAGAGTCACTGGCAATATGGGATAGCGCTGCAGACATCTATTCATTGGGCGGCTTGTTGCGCTACTTGATTGCAACGTGCAACTTGAGCGAGCATTCGGCGACGCAGCTAATTCGCGATGCATTGACTGATTGTGTGGCGGTTGAGCCGGCGGCCAGGCCAACCGCGCGCGAATTGCTTACACGTTTAAAGTATACGGATCGCTCTTTAGACCTAACTTCGGATTCTCAAAGTATTGCTTCGAACAGAGATTTCGAAGCAACGATGAATCTCGATTCGCCGCCTGAGCTGCCCGCTAGCGTTTTGGAAATTGGCAGTCAACTGGGGCGCTACACAATCTGCGAGAAACTTGGCGAAGGGGGAATGGGCGCGGTCTATCGAGCTCAGGACGCGATGGATGGGCGGTCCGTTGCGATTAAGGTGTTGAACAAACAAGTCGCCCAAGGCTCCATAACCGCCAGACGCTTTGCAAAAGAGGCTCGTCTCTTAGCCAAAGCCAACAACCCTTACGTTGCCAACCTATACGAAGTCAATGCCGATGCAACGCTGCCCTACATGGTCGTTGAATTCGTCGATGGAGGTACACTTGGGGCATTAGTCCATGCTCGAAAACCGTTCGATGAACCATTCGCTCTCACATTAATCGCCGATGCCGTGCGCGGTCTCGCGATCGCACATGCACGCGGTGTTGTGCACCGCGACTTTAAACCTGACAATGTGCTGCTGACCAGCGAAGCACGAAATTGGCTTTCATCCAGAACGCCCTACGCGGACGAAAGTAGCGACGGCTCGGCGCCTCCCATCGGAAGAATTTACGCAAAAGTCTCAGATTTCGGACTCGCGCGGACCGCACAGCAATCCGAGTCGATGGCCATGACACGCGATGGTGCGCTGCTGGGTACACCACTGTACATGTCGCCCGAACAATGCCGTGGCGAGCCCGCCGAGTTGCCATCGGATGTTTACTCGGTTGGCGTAACCCTGTTTCAGTTGCTCTGCGGACGCCCGCCCTTCGAAGCAGACACCCAGGTAGGTTTGCTCAATCAGCATTGCAACGCCGCACCGCCGTCGTTGAAGCAGCTGCGACCGCAGTTATCGGACGCGCTGGTTCGAACCGTCGAAAACTGTTTAGCCAAAAACCCTGAGGCGCGCTACTCCGATGCGGGTGCATTGCTGGTTGACTTGGAAAACATCTTGCGCGGTCAGCCCACGTCGCTGGGCCTGCATCCGCCGATCCTGTCGATTGATGATCCCGACGCAATGCGTTTTGAACACTCGTGGGAACTGGTCTCCAGCCCCAGTCAATTGTGGCCCTATGTTTCGAACACGGATCGGGTCAATCATGCAATCGGTCTGCCAGCAGTTACTTATACGACACGACAAGATCCGATTCACGGCGTCCAGCGATTCGCCGAAACGAAGGTCGCTGGACAGCGCATTCGCTGGCAAGAACATCCGTATGAATGGATTGAAGGGCGCCGCCTGAGTGTGCTGCGAGAATTCACGCATGGACCGTTTCGTTGGTTCGTGAATGTGGTAGAACTTCAGCCGACTCTAGGCGGTGGCACGCGCATTGTACAAACACTGATCGTGACGCCGCGCGGCTGGCTCGGGAAGCAACTCGCGCGATTGCAATTGGGCAAGAAGTCAAAAGCTGGTTTTGGACGAGCCTATCAGCAGATCGATGACTACATTGCGCAGTCACAATCCAAGCAAGCAGACCGGGATCCGTTTGTCGGCCGGACCGAGCTGCGACCAAGCCAACGACAGAAGTTGCTCGCGAGGCTGGATCAATTGCGAGAACGTCAGATTGACCCGCAGGTCATCGATACGCTGGGACAGTTTCTTGAGCATGCATCGGACGGGGAAGTTGCCCGCGTAAGGCCGTTGGCACTTGCTGTACGATTTCAGCTGAATCCAATTCAAGTGGTGAATGCGTGCCTTGAAGGTACACGACTGGGCGTCTTCAGCCTGCTGTGGGACATCATGTGTCCGTCGTGTCGTATTCCGGCCGACATCCAAGAAACTCTGTCAGCGATCAAAGCTCATGGTTTCTGCGAAGCCTGCAATCTGAATTTCGGTATCGACCTAGCTGAATCCGTCGAATTGATTTTTCGCGTTCATCCAGAGATTCGTGACGTCGTTACGGGCACCTATTGCATCGGAGGTCCAGCTTGGTCGCGGCATGTGGTGGCCCAAGTTCGTTTGGCCGCAGGCGAAAGATTTGCGTGCGATTTGAATTTGTCCGAAGGCGCTTACGTGGTCCGCGGTCCGCAGTTACCGTTCACCGTCGACTTCCGCATCGGCCATAATGCTGCCCTGCGCCGCATCGAGTTGTCATTGGCTAGGCCACCCGCCGATGCGCGTATCCAAATGCCGGTGGGTGCGCAAGTAATCCAGCTGTGCAATGATTCTGCCATGGACCAGCAAGTCCGCATTGAGCGGACTGCCGACCGACACGATGCGCTCTCAGCCGCCAAAGCATCCACGATGGCTCTTTTTCGCGAGCTGTTTCCCGGTGAAGTGCTTTCAAGCGACCAGATCGTCAGCGTCGCGCACATCACCGTTTTGCGAGTCAAGATTCATGACACTCGGCGGCTGTATGAATCACTCGGCGACGGATCAGCCTTCCATAAAATTCGTGGCTTGCTCGAGCGTATTCTGAGAATCATTAAAGAGAACGCAGGAGCTGTGGTCAAAACGATTGGCGAAGGGGTGTTAGCTTCATTCTCAGACCCAACGAGTGCATTGTTAAGCGCAATCGAATTAGTGCAACGTGAGTCGGATAGCGACCTGCAGTTGTCAGTGGCGATCCACAGCGGCACGGCAATGGTCGCCACGGTGGACGAACGGTTAGATTACTTTGGCAAAACATTGAAATCGTTGGAGCAACTGATTGACGTAGCGAGTCCGCAAACAATTGCACTCACGTCCAGCCTCACTGAACTTGCGGAAGTGCAGAGCTTGCTACTGGATCGCCAGTTGAAAGTTCGTGTCATTCCGCAGCTCGAATTGTCAGACAACTCAATCGCCCATGTGGTTGCTTAGGCTTAAAGATTAAGTCTTCGACCGTAGGTCACTCTTGCCGAGAGTGACCTCTCCGTCCTGGTAGTCGCAG
>JANLQO010000623.1:0-2648 GCA_031367855.1 Planctomycetia bacterium
GCGTGTACGTCGCGAATGTGGATTCCCTCACCGATCGATCTCAGACTGAATTCGTCCGTCTGTCCGACGGTTGCTCCTCCTTTGATACCCCCACCAGCCATCCACATGCACAGCGCGTAACCGTTATGATCGCGTCCCGGATTGTTGCCCAGCTTGCCATTCAAGATTGGCGACCTACCCATTTCGGATGACCAAACCACCAGCGTCTCGTCCAGTAATCCTCGCTGCTTGAGATCCGCCAACAAGCCTGCGAGCGGCAAATCGACTTCTCCGCAATGTTTAATCATGCCAGCCTGTACGTTGCCATGGTCGTCCCAGCTGTGCGGGCCAATTTGAACTCCGTGAACGAGCAACGTATGGCGTACTCCGCGTTCCACCATCCGTCGCGCCAGTAGACATTGTCGTCCGAAATCTGCCGTTTGCGGATTATCTAAACCGTAGAGTGTTTTCGTTTGTATGGTTTCATCCTCGATATTCACCAACTCAGGTGCAGCCGTTTGCAAGCGAAATGCCATTTCATAGGCTGCAATTCGCGCTTCAAGTTCACTGTGCGTAGGATCTTCTCGCAATTGATGTCGGTTGAGCCAAGCGATCGCATCGAATTCCAATCGCTGCTGCTCAGAACTGACGCCTTGAGGTCGAGCGAGATCGATGATCGGCGTTCCCTTGGGCCGCAGCAACGTTCCTTGATGCGCGGCGGGCAGATAGCCATTGCCCCAAACGGCGGCTCCATTGGTCGGCGCACCGCGAGGATCTTGAATCACGATATAGCCCGGCAAGTTCGCGTTGGCGCTACCGAGGCCGTATTGAATCCAGGCTCCCACCGAAGGACTGCCCGGAAAGGGACTACCCGTATTCACATGCAGAGTCGCCGGTCCATGATTCTGATTGTCGACTTCGATTCCGTGAATGAACGCCAAATCGTCAACATGTTTGGCAAGATTCGGAAACAACTCAGAGAGGTGACGCCCCGACTGTCCATATTGCTGGAAGCGAAAGGGACTGCCGACACATACGTGGGGGAACGACAACTTTCCTTGCAACTCACCTGCTGCAACCTGCGGCACTTGCGGAATCGGCTTGCCGTGCAACGAATTTAGAACAGGCTTGTACTCAAATGAATCCATCTGGCTTACGCCGCCGGCCATGAACAAAAAGATGCAACTTTTTGCCCTGCGTACCGGAAGCCTCGCTGTTAGCTTGCTAGTAGTTTCACCAGCTTGAATGGCTTCGTTGGCCACTAGTTGAGCCAATGCGATCGCCCCAAAGCTGTTCAACGTTCCGGCGAGCAGCTCGCGGCGTGAAAGCCCAAAGTTATTCGGCGGTTGCATGCTTCGAGTCCTCTTACAATGCTCTCTTCCTAGTGTGCCAAACACGTGGGTCCGCCTCTCCGATGCAGACAATTCAGCGTCTCGGAGAGACGCTGCTACGTGGTAAACCTCCATCTGCCCGTCGCCTAATCGCGATGGTGGGGCGTCGCGGCACACTAAGCATACTTCACTTTAGGTACACAAACTCGCTCGAATTCAACAAGACGCGGCACACTGCTGGCAACCGCTCTTCGGGCGAACTAGCGTCCATCAACTGTCGCAATCGCTGCACTTCGTCCGCTGCTGGCGCTCGGCAAATCGCAAGCCGAAATGCCAGCTCAATCTGGGCCAGGTCAGATGAACCGACTTGTTCTCGAATGCGGTCGGCAAAGTGCCGCGCCTCTTCGGACACAAAACCACCATTGTACATCGCCAAGGCTTGCAGGGAGGTGACTGAGTTTTGCCTTACATCACGCGCGGCATCGCATACGATGGCGTCGAAGGTTTGCATTAGCGGCATACTCAGCGATCGCTGTTGATAAATGTAAATGCTTCGCCGCCGTCCCTCAGCTCCGTGCTGCGCGTCCCACTTGCTCGTATCCCATTTGATTGTCTCCGCCACGCCGTCAGGCAATGGAGGAAAAATTGGCAAGCCAAACTGCTCTGAATTCAAGCGACCGCTGACGGCCAGCACACTGTCTCGAATCACTTCCGCCTCGACACGTCGCGGAGCGAACCGCCACAGCAATTTGTTTTCCGGATCGACCGCGAGAGCTGTTTTGTGCGGGGCGCTCGATTGGCGCCACGTGGCTGAGTTCAAGATCAAGCGATGAATGGCTTTGATACTCCATTTTGACGCCACCATTCGATTGGCTAACCAGTCCAGTAGCTCTGGGTGAGATGGGCCGCCGCTCAGTTTTCCAAAGTCGCTCGGCGTGGCAACAATCGCTCGTCCACAGTGCCAGCCCCACAGTCGATTGACGATAACCCGTGCGGTCAACGGGTTATCTGGGCTGGCAATCCACTTTGCCAAAGTTAAACGGCGATTGCGAGTTGGCCAACGCTTGAAAGGGTCGAGCGGTATGTTTGCAGGTTCTTGATTTCCCGTGACGCAACTCAGAAAACCGGGTTGAACGGCAGCGCCTGGCTTGTCCCATTCGCCGCGTAGCAGAACATGCGTTTCAGGCGTGCCCGGTTCATAAGGCGGACCGAACGAATGACGCAGCGACATGGCCAGTGGCTGAAGACGCAACAAGTCCTGCTTTATGAATCTTACTTGCGTTTTCAATTCAGATTGTTGCGACTTCTGGGCTGCGGTGAGTGAAGTACTCGGTTGAG
>JANLQO010000641.1:0-9829 GCA_031367855.1 Planctomycetia bacterium
CGGTAATCGTCTATTGCCGCTCACTCAGTTTGTCGACGTCAAAGCCAACTTGGATTTACTTGCCAACGGCATCAGCTTCACTCGCGAGAAGACGGAACATTTGGCGCGACAACTTATCGCTCGTATGTCGTGCGGCAACGACGGATGTTGTACGCCTTCGAATGCCGACGCCAGTTCTCTGCCAGTGCTTAACTATGAAAACACCCCAAGCATAGACACCGACCGCGCGCTCGTCGAAAGATTTCTGCAAGACGCGCTTTCTCAAGCTGTGGGTGCGCGCGACATTCTGCGCATTACCATTACATCCTTTCTTGACGTCTACAATTTTGACGTCCGCCGCGTGATGAAATGTTGCACGCATCACGTCCTCCCCAGCGGCCACGTAATTCCCTTTTGTGCGTACAACGTCCTATATCGAGACGGAACCGTCGCACTTCCGCGCCTGAGTTGAGGCTGCAACCCAAATCTGAGTGCTGGAGCACGCGAGCGGCTAAGGTGCATCGCTTTTGCCACGCAGAAAGTCTCGCAGCGCGTCGCGAACAGGCTGCTTAGGCACTGCGGGCGCCCCGCCAACTGGCTGCGTGGCCGCTCCTTCGTTCGCGGCGCGGCGCCGGTCACGGAGTTCTTTGATCCATTCGAATCCGGCTGCTAAGGTGTCGTCCAATTTACCGTCAGCCAATCCTTCAATGGCGCCCAAAGCTGCCGCCGTCCCAGGCGATTCCTTGGCTAACTTATTGCGAATCAAGCCGATTAGTTCAGCCGATTCGCCTCGCATGACGTCCCATTCCACCACTGGATGGTCCAGAGTTCCGCCAATCGGCACGGTCAGCCTTGGCACACCCAATTCTTTGACTTGGTCCCGCCATGCCAACTGTTGCACTGGAATCGGCACTTCCAGTTTTAAGGCCAATCGCTTGTCGAGCAAGCCGACTGAGCCGGATGATTCAAACTGCAATCGCGTGTCCACCAGCGGCAACCCGACTTGAAGACCAGCATGAGTCACTTGCGCATTCTGCATGCCGATTGCAATTTGTGAACCGTCGACGAACACAAGTTCATGCTGGGGCGCTTGGCCGCGCAGCGTCGCGATGAAATCGAGCACATTAACAATCTCTGGCTGAGTCGGCCCGCTGCGCACCGTGTGCAGTGTCAGTATCGCGTTGCCTGTTGACTGAAGGGGTGCTTCCAATGGAATGTTCAGCTCATCAATGTCCAGCGACACCTTGCCATCGAACCAAGCAGATTCTGCCAACAGTGGAACGGCGTAACCCAAGCCAAGCTCAATCAGCTCGGGGGTCAATTCCACTTCCTTCAACACTTGCGCCGGTGCGACTCGCAGTCGCGATGGTCCGCTCGCGGCGAGATATTGCAGGCTGAGATTGAATGGCGGGATAACTACCAGCGGTTCGAGCTCACTGTCACGCTGAACTTTAGCCGAGGCGGCAATGATCGCAATCTCAATATCGATACGCGGTTTCGACTGCTGTTTGTTGTCAGCCTCGGCCTTGGTTTTCCCCTCAATAGCTTTAATAAGGCGTTCTAGATTTGAAGCGTCGGCGAGCAGTTTTATGTCGACTGCTGGCCGCACAATTTCGATTCGTCCGAGTCGTCGCCCACCGAGTAAATAACCCAACAGACCACGATCGGAACGAATTTCCGCGATAGAAACTAGACCCATGCCACCGGACTGTTTCACTTCGATTCGTTCGAAACTCAAGGGCGAAAACCATCGCAAGTGAACACTGTCGATGCTCAAGTCAAAATTGTCAGCCGCCAAACGATCGACGAGCGGTTGATAAATCCACTTCGATCCCAAGATTGTCGGCAACAGCAAGGCGCCGACTAACATTAACGCCGACAGCGCCGAACAGAAGATTGCAAGTAGTTTCATTCGTCGCCAGAGCATGATTCACCTCAGTGAAGGCCGCGTCACACGTTCTTCTTCTTGCGTGATTCGTCAATCTGTCCTAGCGTATAGAGTTTGCCCTTGCCAGCGCCGGGGCACACTTCGCAAGTAGTCTCCCAATCGGACTCATTTTGCAGATTTGAATTCCAAAACGGCCAAGTTCGGCATTGTATCGGTCGCCCCGAATAGGCCAAACACTTTCGCGTCCCAGGGTCAAGCAAGATGCAATCGCCATCGGAGTATTCTACTAGACTGAATCTCGCTCCGACGCGGCGAATGAAACGGTCCCGAAAAGTTTCTAGTTCCACGTTCATCGCCTTGGCTAGGTCGACAATTTCCGCTTCGCTGACCCAGACGTAACCCGGCGCGCCGCTGCAACAATCGCCGCACTGCGTACATTCAAACTTTAAACCATCTTTATACCACGGCAGTTTCATACTTTAAAAATCTTCAATTTAATTTCCAGTTAACGTTCGCAGCGCTACTAAAGCAGCTTGGACTTCCGCAGCAGTGGATTCGTGACCCAGGCTCAATCGTAGCGTGCCACCCTGGGCTTGCGAGCCAATGAGGTTATGAACCAAAGCTGCACAGTGCAAGCCAGCACGTGCTTCGATTCCAAAATTCGCGTCGAGGACATTGGCCAAATCATGTATGTCCCAACCTTCGACACTAAGGCTTAGGACGGGAATGGCGGTGGCCGCGTCTGCTGAGACAAATACCCTAACACGGGGAATCGCCAACAATCCATCAAGTAGTTCACGATAAAGCGGTCGCCAATTCTGAGATGTGTCAGCCTCGCGCGCTGCTACAGCCAAAGAAACAATTCCCGGTAAATTTAGATTGCCAACCTCGACACTCTGCGGCCAACTGCAATCCACGTCGATTAATTCGCTTGCGCTACCCGTTCCGCCACTCATCAACGGCTGCAGGTCCGCTTGCAGCTTGGGAGCCACATATAACAATCCGGTTCCTGACCAAGCGCGTAGACCTTTATGACCCGCTGCCGCGAGCACGTCGATACCCTGGGCTGCCACATCGATGGGAAGGTAACCCAACGTCTGCGAAGCGTCGACCATTAAACTTACACCATGCACTTTTGCAACATCCGCGATGGGTCCGATCGCTTGCACGGCTCCAGTCACGTTGGACGCATGGCCCACCACTATCCATCGCGTAGATGGTTTGATCGCCGCATCAATAACCGCTGCATTTACTGAGCCACTGGCTGTGCACTCCGCCACAGTCAAGCTGATTCGACCGGCCTTTTCTAATCGCGACAAGGGGCGCAGTATGCTGTTATGCTCCATTGCAGTCGTTACTACATGATCACCCTCACGCAACAATCCATGCAGGGCCGCGTTTAAGGCATGCGTGCCGCTGTTGCACATTGCGATCGAGTTCGAATGCGGCGCGTTAATCAAGCGCGCGACTGACATGCGTGCGTCCGAAAGCCAGCGATCGGCCAGCTGTGCGCTTCGGTAGGAACCCCTGCCACTCGTCGCGCCGCAGTTTTGAATGAATTCAATCGCCGCCGCAGTAGCACTCGCTAACTTCGGCCAGCTCGTGGCGGCATGATCCAGATAAATTCTCGGCAACCCTGTTTCAGTGAGCGGCGCGCTGGCCATGACTTAACCACCGATCCGATACATGGCTCGCTCGGGTTGTTGAAAATCGACTTCGCCAATTCCATGAGCCGCGTGCTTCTGCCGTACACAATCGCGAACAAGCTCCAACACTCCTTGATCGTCGAGCGCGTTGTCAGCCAGCAATGCACCTACATCCCATTCCTGGTGACCAAACAAACAATTCTTCAAGCGCCCGTCGGCGGTTAATCTGAGCCGATCACAATTGCCACAAAACGGTCGCGTCACCGAATCGATGAACCCAACAATTCCCTGACCATCTGCAAACCGATAGTCAACCGCTGGTTGGCTCGCATCATGTACCACTAACGCTTGTAGAGGCCCGTAATGTTCACTTAGCACGCGGCGTAGTTCGTCGCCGGTCACGACCCGCTGTTGCTGCCAAGCTCGTTCCGCATCCAGGGGCATAAACTCAATGAAGCGAAGGGGCAAGTGTTGAGCACGCGCGAAATCCGCTAGCGGGACGACATCGTCGTAGTTCACTTCGCGTAGGATCAACGCATTGAGACGTACACGAAGTTCCGGAAAGGCTTTGGTCGCTGCAATTCCTTCGAGCACTTTTGCTAGTCCTTCACGCCGCGCCAATTGCTTAAATTTCGTCTCGTTCAACGTATCCAAGCTTATGTTAACTCGCCTCAAACCAGCCTGCATCAAGGCCGGCAACTGCTCGGCAAGCAACATCCCGTTGGTTGTAATTGCCAAGTCAGCGGCGCTTGGAATCTTTGATATTCGGCTGATCAGCTCCGACAAGTTCGGACGCATTAGGGGTTCGCCGCCCGTAATGCGAATTTTGCGAATTCCCAACCCCGCCACAATCCGCACGAATCGTTCAAGGTGCTCGAAAGATATCAAACGATGTTGTGGCAAAAACTTCGCACCTTCAGCCGGCATACAGTACTGACAGCGAATATTACAAACATCGGTGACGCTAATTCGCAGTGCTCTGTGTACTCGATCATAGCGATCAACCAGATTGTTTTGTGCGGCTGCTAGCGGTTCAATGGAGCATGCGGGGGCAAGTTCAGATTCCGTCATTGCTGTACCGCTTGCTGTTGTTGCTCGAAACTTCGTTCAGTGTTCATTTCCGTGCGAGCTTGAATTTCAGGCTGTGCTTTCGGCTCGCAGTTGCAATTTCCAGCCGAAGGATGAATCCACTCAGCGCTTTGTTGATCTTCACAAACTTGGACGTAATGCTCGCGTTTCCAGATCGGTACCGAATGCTTGAGTTCATCGATCAGCCACTTGGCCGCTTCAAAGGCTTCAGAGCGATGCGGGCTCGCAACCAGCACAGCTACACTTGGCTCGGAAACTGGAACTCGACCAACTCGATGCACCAGTACTACTTCTCGCACTGGCCAGCGCTTGCGAGCCGCACTTTCAATCTCATTCAACTTTACCAATGCAAGTTGTTCATACGCTTCGTACTCCAGGTATGCCGTCTGGATGTCGCCCGTCCATTGGCGCGTCATGCCGACGAACATCACTTGCGCGCCGCAATCCGCATGGCAGACTAAGGGCAAAAGCGCGGAAAGGTCTATGGGTTCGCCTGTAATTTTTATCATGCTTGGCGTGTTAAGTTGGCAAATTGAGTGCTGAAATCGAACGGCACTCTTGACCGCTCTCTCTCAAGTATATGCGACAGCAATTCGCTGGGCGAGGAGCGCGAACGAAATCGCTGTTTTCGTGAGTCGTTTTGACTAAGGATGCTGTCAAAGAGCTGTATTCGGCCGCTCTATTCGCGATTTTCGGTGCGGATGTTTCAAAACGTGCCGGAGTTGCTTCCCAACTCGAAGATTTTGTCGGATTTTGGAGACTGTCGCGTACTCGTAATGGGGTTTGTGAACCGCTGGCTTTAGCCGGCGTTAGACCACCGGTCTCGAAGTTGAAGTTGTTCGCTGATTGTGATTCGGCCAAAACACATGTGATATCACGTGGGCGAGTCTCTCCGAGACTCGCACTAACTGCGATAAAATCGCGGTATCCGTCTCGGAGAGGCTGTTATTTTTTTGGCAAACGTGGCCGAGTCGCTCTGCAACTCGCCATCATGGCGTGATCAAAGGCGTTCATTTGCGATGGTTTCGACGAGTCGCGGAGCGAATCGCCTACAAAAAATCACAGCCTCGGACAGACGGACCTACGTGCCTAAAGTGAGTGCCATTTGGCTAACACCGACGGCACACAATTAGCTTCAGGCGCTATTGTGTGCCCATCAATTGTTGGAACTCATCTTCAGTGATTACGCGAACCCCAAGCTGTTGAGCTTTTTCAAGTTTGCTGCCCGCTTTCTCACCAGCGACAACAAAATCTGTGTTTTTGGAAACGCTGCTGGCTGGGCGACCTCCATGACGCAGAATCAGGTCTTCGATTTCGTCTCGTGTGTATTTCAGCAGCGTACCCGTTACGACTAACGTCTTGCCAGCAAACACTCCGCCGGTTTCATCAGCGGAACGTGGCGCGATATCCTCCGTCAACTTTACGCCGACGTGGCGCAAGTCTTCAATGGTGTGTTGTCCGTAATCGTCATGTAAAAATTGAAAAACACTCTCCGCAATGATTTCGCCGATCTCATCGACGCCGGCTAGATCTTCGACGGATGCCGCCATCAGCAGATCGATCGTGGGAAATTTTTTGGCTAACTGCATCGCCACGCGTGAACCGACATGACGAATCGAAACGGCCGCCAGCACACGGGTTAGTCCGCGCGACTTACTGGCCTCAATCCCGGCCAATAGCTTTTCAGCTTTGCGTTTGCCGAAACCCTCCAGCGTCAGCAATTGTTCTTCCGTCAATCGATAAAGGTCGCCAAATCCATCGACTAATTCAGCGTCAACAAGCAGATCAACATTTTTTTCGCCCAGACCGTCGATGTCCATCGCATCGCGGCTGGAAAAAAATCGTATGCGCTGACGCAATTTCGCTTTGCACGACGGATTGCTGCAGCGGATATAAACACCACCCGTGTCTTTGGTCAGCACATGACCGCACTGAGGACAATGCGTTGGGAATGCATATGGAATCACACCTTCCTCGCGGCGATGCATTTCGACGCGCACGATATGGGGAATGATCTTACCCGCTTTCTCGACCACCACCCAATCGCCGACGCGGATATCTTTGCGCTCAATCTCTTCAGCGTTGTGCAAGCTCGCTCTTGAGACCGTCGTACCTGCCAATTGAACAGGCTCCAACTCAGCCACCGGTGTGATCGTACCGGTCTTGCCGACTTGCACCCGTATTTCGTTCAGTCTTGTAACTGCCTCGTACTTTTCAAACTTATAGGCAACCACCCAACGTGGGCTCTTGCTTGTAGTGCCAAGCTGTTCACGTTGCTCGAAGTCGTTGATCTTGAAAACGAGACCATCGACTTCGAAATCCAATTCGTGCAAACTTTCGTTTAGTTCGTCGATGGCTGCTTCGACCTCTTGTGCCGATTCGAACAAGCGAACATTGGGTGTGATCGGCAAGCCATAGCTTTGGAGTTCTCGCAAAAAGTCCATGTGGTTCCTGGCGATTGTGCCGTCGCAATAACCGACGCCGTGACAGAAAAAACGCAGCTTTCGTTCCGCGCAGATCTTGGGGTCCTGCAATCGAATCGTTCCAGCGGTCACGTTACGCGTGTTCGCAAAAGCGGGCAGATTCTCGGCCGCCCGACGCACATTGAGCTGCACTAAGTCACTATTGGTCATGTAAACTTCGCCGCGTACTTCCAGCAAGGGAGGCGGATGGCCGAACAGACGTAAGGGCACTCCATGAATCGTGCGAAGGTTATGTGTGATGTCATCCCCTACTTCGCCGTTACCACGGGTTATGGCTCGCACCAGCAAGCCGTCTTCATAGACGACCGCCGCGGCGACTCCATCGACTTTCAACTCCATCACCCATTGGATCGAAGAAGTGCCAAGATTCTTCTGTGCCCTTGCGAAGAAATTCGATAACTCTGCGATGTTGTAAGTGTTATCAATTGACAGCATCGGCACGCGATGTCGCACTTGCGTCAAGTCGCCTACGATCTCGTCACCGATCCTTTGCGTGGGACTGTCATCTGATACAAGTTCCGGATAATCGTACTCGAGTTGCTTGAGTTGCTGAAGCAAGCGATCGTATTCCAGGTCCGAGATCTCTGGCGCTGCTTCTGCGTAGTACTTGCGATCGTGGTAACGAATTTGGTCGCGAAGTTCTTCAGCTTGCTGTTCGACGGCTTTCATTTTTTCGCTCCGCGTGCATTTTCTTGCCACCAACCGCCGCGCGGCGCGAAATCTAACTTCAACAAGTCTGCATGCTCGCGCTCGCGATTAGGCAGAGTCACTGCCCGAAGTTGCGCGAGCTCCTCGTCATGCTGCGCGCGAAGATACGCCAAGTTTGGCGAGGTTTTCGCTGCTTGAACCGAACTTAACCATGTTTGCAATTCAAGGTACATCGAACGGACGCGCTCGGGCTGCTGCGAAGATAAATCCTGTTGTTCACCGATATCAGTGATGACGTTGTACAGCTCATGGCGCGAATCTTCGAAATAGTGAATCAGTTTCCAATCATCGCGAATCACGATCGCTGACGGCTCACCGCCTTGGTTGCCGTAGTGCGGATAGTGCCAATAGAGATTGCGAGGTTCTAGAGTTCCACCGCGTAAGACGTTGACCAAGCTGCGCCCATCCAATTGGGAAGACAGCTCAGCCCGCGCACCAGCAATTTCGGCAATGGTCGGGAATAGATCAATGTGTTGCACTTGTGTTGCATTGACGGTACCGGAGTCCTTGGTGACGCCTGGCCAATAAATATACAACGGAGCGCGAATGCCGCCTTCCCATTGACGACCTTTGCCTCCGCGTAGCGGAAGGCAACTAGTAGCGTAGCCGTCGCCCGATGACACTCCGCCGTTATCGGAAGTAAAAATCACGACCGTGTTCTCAGCTAGACCAGACTCGCGCAACGCGGCCAGTACAAGCCCGACTGCCGAGTCCATCGACTCCATCATTCCGGCGTACAGTGGATTGTCTTGGACTTGACGGACCTCTTGTGTGCGATCGAAAAGGAATCGCTTTCGCGGTGAGTCGAGCCCCAGTCGAGCGGCTTTGTCGCGGTATTTTTGCCAGAGCTCTTGGGTAGTCTGTATGGGCGCATGCACTGAATAAAACGAGAGCATGGCAAAAAAAGGTGCGTCAGCTTGCTTGTTAGTTGTAATGAAGCCAGCCGTCTCTTGTCCCAGTCGCAGTGGCAGCAACTCGCCCGGCGGACCATCTTCCAAGTACAGATTTTTGTAAGGCGAAAAATAGCCACCAGGTGGAGTTCCCGGACTATAGCCGCCCTTGTTGATAGAATATCCTTGGTCAGTAGGTAAGTACCCCTTACCTCCTAAATGCCACTTGCCCGCAAAGAAGGTGCGATAACCGCGAGATTGCAGCAATTCGCCAATCGTCAACTCTTCCAGTGGCAGCTGCAGTTTGTACGCTGCCGGCAGTAGCCGAGTATTGCGTTTCCAAGCGTCCGGTTGTGGCGCGCCGATGTAGTCTGTGATATGCAACCGCGCAGGATATTTGCCGGTTTGAATTGCGGCTCGCGATGGACTACAGACTTGGCAGGCCGAATATGCGTTCGTAAACCGCATTCCGCCGGTTGCAATGCGGTCGATATTGGGAGTTTCGTAAAACGTGCTCCCTTCGCAGGACATATCCTGCCGCCCAAGGTCGTCAACCAGAATTAAAACCACATTCGGTGGCCGTTGCGACGTCGGCGTTTGTGCGAGCAGTCTGCTGACCGTCAGCAGACTCATCAGCAGTATGCTAGTCGCTGACACCATTCGAAATCCATCCATTGTGTTCAACTCAACTCGAAGAAGATTGGGTTGGCCAAGGGCCAACGGGCAGCTTAGTCAGTAAGGTAGCAGATACCAAGTCGCCCCGCATTGGCCTCGCCGACACCCTAATTTGCCGCTTCGCATTCAGTGAGGCGATTCGCAGCACAGTATTCGCAAACGAGCTAGAGAAAACTACTTTCCGGATTCGGCGCACGACATGGGAATTGCAGCATCTGGACTCGCATGGCGCTCGTAGTTAGCATGGGCGAAAATTTGGTGAACATCCATCTTTTTTACGTTTATCCGGGAATAACATGCGCATACGAGCATACCTTTGAATTGGTGGTTCGCTCCTGCCGGGTGCGACCATCGCTGAGGTAGGCACAATCCCTGTGGCTTGGGCCTTAATGTGAAGGACAGAGGTGACGCCGCATCGTCAAGTCTGACAATGCGGTGCACAAGAAGTCGCACCCGGCAGGAGCGACCCAC
>JANLQO010000020.1:0-4169 GCA_031367855.1 Planctomycetia bacterium
GTGTGTCGGCGATCAGGTTCTGCCGCGCGAAAACTACCATCTCACGCAGCATCTTGCAGACGCGGTAGCCCCCTTGCTCCTCGATAAAGAACCGCCGCAAGCGTTCCGGCGTGATATCGTCGGCGAGGCTCTTGGCATACATACCGTTGCGTGCCTTGTCCAAGAGCGTGTCATTGTGGTCGGTGGCGAACACCTGGAGCTTGCGCAAACGGGACATCTTCTCCGCCGATTCCAAGAATGTCATGGCGATGGAATACGCCTCCTGACCCGTGGAACAGCCGAGCACCCAGACACGAATCGGTTGGTCGCCGGGCTGCTTGAGCAGCTTGGGGAAAACCTCGTGCTGCAGCACCTCAAACATTTCGGGGTTGCGGAAGAAGCTTGTCACGCTGATGAGCACATCGGAGTAGAGCGCATCGAGTTCCTTGGCGTTGCCCCGCAGAAAACCGGCGTAGTCCTCCAACGTCTCGAGCTTGCTGAGCACCAGTCGCCGAGTGATGCGGCGCTGGATGGTGCTGGACTTGTATAGCGAGAAATCAACGCCCGAATGGCTGCGCAGGAGCAACACGATTTTCCTGTAGCCGTCCAGCGCGACACTCGTGCCCTTCGCCGCCGCCCCTTCCTCATCGGCCTCGGAATGCACCTGCCTGGATTTTGTGGGCGGCGTTCCGCGTCCTCCCGATGGCAGCGGCGTGTCATCGTCCTCATGCTTGGTCGCCTCCGCGCGATCACTTTCCGGGCGGGTCGCAAGATCGAACGGTTGCCCCGCGATGTACGGATGCTTGGCAATCCGGGCGAGTTCTTTCGCGATGTCGGCTGGGGAAAGAACCAGGTCCACGCAGCCAGCTCCCACGGCGCTGCGCGGCATCGAGTCGTACTTGGCCGAATCATCCTGTGCGAACGTAATCCCGCCCTCGGCCTTGATCGCCTCCAGCCCCAATGTGCCGTCGCTGGCCGTGCCGGACAAAACCACGCCGATAGCCCGCTCGCGCAGGTCCTGCGAGAGCGACTCAAAGAAGGTATCGATGGGACGATGCGGCGTTCGCACCTTCGGGCGCGGCTCCAGCTTCAAAACGCCTTGGGCGATGCTCAGGTTTGTGTCGGGCGGAATGATATAAACGTGATTGGCCTGGACTGCCTGATTATTCGTGACTTCCCGCACGGGCAGCGAAGTGGCCCGCGCCAGAATCTGCGTCAGCGCACTTTCATGCTCTGGATCCAGATGCTGCACCAGCACAAACCCCATGCCGGTATCGAACGGCAGGGCTTTGAGCAACTGCGTAAACGCCTCCAACCCACCTGCCGAAGCACCGATGCCAACAATCGGGAACGACGCACCTTCGACCAGCTCGTCGCGCTTGTCGGCAGCATCTTCCACTGCCGGTGGCGATTGAGGTGGCTGGTCTAAACTGTTATTCGTCACGGAGAGTTTTCCATCAGTAGCGACTCGGCCACGAGGTCGCGGTTTACCCGCTACCGAACCGGGTTTGCGTACATCTGTTCTTCCCATGGCTGCTATCCCTTTACTACTGCCAGCATTGACGACAATAGGAGGAATCGCTTGATTGTATCAGATCGTGCCGCCGACAGGTACGGTCGGCTGCCGGATACCTTCACTGCGTCTTCGGTGGGTTGCTTCGAGCCTTTGCATCTATAGAAGAGTCAACAAGAAGTCAAGTTATTAGAGTGGATCTCGCTGACTATCGGAAATGCCTTTCAAGGCAGGTATGGCTCCCGGCCCTTGCGTTGCGGGTCAAGGATCTTGCGTTCCCTGAAACGTCATTGGCGGCATACTGGGTGAATTCTGTGGTGATGTTGTTGGCTTGACTGTCTCTCGATTGTTGAATCTCCGAAACAAACACTTTGATCCGAGCTATGCCTCCGTAAATCCCAGGGGGGGCTGGGGGCCGAGCCCCTAGGCATTCTGATGGCAACTCTTTGGGGCTCTTTAAGTCGACTGTTCCTTGGTCTTAACCGGAACAAATGAAGCCACAATCTGCGTTCCGCAGGCATAGGCTATTTGCTGCTCTGGGGTTAGCTGACGGAGTTCCGCTTCGCTGAGCAAGCGACCTTCATCGATGAATTCTTTTGCCGTAACCTGTGCGTTAGCGGCGGGAGAAATGTTTGTTGCGTTACTGTTCGCCTCTGGTCCTGCTACTGTGCTCATAAAATGCGTCCTTTTAAGGAAGAAGAATTGTTTGGCAACAATTGATTGCCTGATACCGACAAGTCGCGAAAGTGGTTGCCGATTCAAGACGCTTCGTAAAAAATGGCAGAAATTGTTTTTTTAGATTGTTACTTGCAAGTTTGTTACGACTTCAGCGTTCGGTTAACAGTCAGGTGCCGAGAGTAAGAGGCTAGGACGAGCAGTTCAAAGGTCGTATTCAGCTGACTGATTCCAGGCGTGCCATGCTGAAAGAGGTTTGCAGCGAGCTGCTTACGAACATTTGAGTTAGTTAGCAGGTATTGAATATCGCCGCTAAAGTCGAGCTCGACGCCGTTGGTTACTCGCCAAGTTTCGTAAGAGGCAATAAGGAGCGATCCGAAAAAAGCTGACTCGCCTTCTACTGGCGGGGTAATTGCAAAAAGCGGCCTGCCGCTCAATGTTTCAAGCAATCGCTGAAAGTTCTCTGGACTGGATGGAAAGATGTTAGTTGGGTGAGTTTCGGTGGTCATAATGTGCCTTTCTTCCGCTGATGGATTTTGTAGATTTGGCAATTGCTTGGCTGGTTGTTAAGTTGCGGAGCTTTGGCCGCATCTTAAAACCAGCCTGATGCACTTCATGCAGGCAGCGAGAGCCAGTCTGTGGCAGCTTTGGGCCACAGTCTGGTCTCGCGTACCAGAGTGCGAATAGCACTTTGAAGTAGCCGTGCTGCCTGAATTTGAAGTCGCTTTCGAAGAGCAAGTTTGTGCATTCAGTCCGCAGAATTTTTTTTAGGCATCAAACCGCTCGAACACTTTTCGTTTTCGGAGCTCTTCTGCGGGACTTCTTGGCGAGTTCCACCTCAACGAGTTCGGAAATCCGCTGGGTGATCGCAGCCGCAACAACACTTTCGTACGGTACGGATTGTTCTCTCGCGAACTCAACTAATCCGTTAGGGTAGTCACGTGTGACAGAAAGAATTTCGCAGACCTCGTCACCAATTCGCGACCAGTCAATTGATTGCTTACGAGACGTTTTTAAGTTGGCCATGGCTAAGTCCAGTAAAAAAAGTGCTTCTATTGTCATAAAGTCTCACTGCCAATATGTCGCGTTCGGATTGAGGTTTTTAAGACTGACAAAGAAAGAATTTGTCAGCCATTGTCATTCAGTGCATAGAGGTGCTGAATGACGCCTGGTCGGTTGTTAAGTTGCGGGGCGTTGGCCGCATCTTAAAACCGGCCAGCTTGGTGAAGACTTGCTGGAATCGGTCTTGAGCCGCGTTTGGGCGAAAGTCCGTTCCGGCAAGGTCGGCGAGAATTCAGATGACGGATTAACAGTAAAGAAGTGCTGCGAGCGTTTACTTTTGATTGTCACGCAGCGCAGTCATCAGCTCGATGTCGGATACAATGCTGATGCCATAGGCAAGACAGTGCTCGACGACCTTTTCATCGCGGATGTCCTTGTCGACAGTACAAAGGAAGTTGGCTTTTGAGCGAATAGCTGTTTCGATCACCGGATCATCATCCTTGTCACGAGTGACCGGCTTCGACTTTGCTGCATCAACCTCAACGACCAGCGATACTTGTTGAACTGAGCGCACAAAGTCGTCAATCTCAATGTCCGTCAGTCCGTGAATTCGGCGGAGACGCGGATAGCGCAGGACGCGGCCCAGTTCGGCCAGCATGAAGTTAGAGGTGCAGTGAAGATGCTTTTGGGATATGGCAATCCTAAGGAGCTCCGATGCAAGTCCTTGTGGTGACGCAACAGCTCGAGCCAGGATGTTCGTATCTAGGACGATCTTCGACATTACTCGTCAGTGCTGCGAATCGCCTCAGCTATTGCCTCGTCGATCTCTGTCGGCGAAACTTCTTGAAGACGGGCATTATCGTGAGATTGCGTTAATAGCTGCTCGATCCGGCCACGTGCGGATGCTTTCTCCGACTCAGAGGGCTCTACCCCAGGCCGATAAGCGAGAATGAACACCCGCTGGTCAGGGGATAGATCACCGCCGATAAGATCCTCAATG
>JANLQO010000169.1:0-2510 GCA_031367855.1 Planctomycetia bacterium
GTTCGAATTGCGGCCGGTGAACATGTCGGTTGGGGAGAATGTGAAGCAGCTCCGTTGGTTTCGATCGCCAGCCTCGTTTGCCCCATATCACACAGCGCTTGCAAACCTGTCGGTATGTCAGTTCTTGGGCAGTCCGTCGACAGTGTGTCGGATATTCGAAGAATCGGAAACCTGGTTCGAGCCAACAGCTTGGATTTGCTGCAAGCCGACCACACGCTCGCGGGTATCGATATCGCCTTGTGGGATTTACTGGGCCGAAGACTCGGTGAGCCGGTTTGGAAGTTGCTCGGTTACGAAAAGCGTTTTGGCAAAACACCTTATGCATCGGTCTTGTTTGGAAGCACCGCTGCTGAAACCCTTCGCAAAGCCAAAACTATTGTGGGACAGGGATTCCACGCTGCCAAATTTGGTTGGGGGCCGTTCGGATTAAGCAGTGTGGATGACGACCGAGCACAATTGCAGGCTGCTCGCGAGGGACTCGGGAACGATGGGATCCTCCTCATTGATGCGGGAACTGTATGGAATACCGATGTCGACGCAGCTCGAGCTCGATTACAGATTCTTAAAGAAGTGCGCGCAACTTGGCTGGAAGAGCCCTTTGTCTCCGGCGCGTTATCCGAGTATCGCGCGCTCTCGATGGACAGTGCACCGGTGGGTTTAGCGGGAGGCGAAGGATGCCACAACTTCCATATGGCCAAGCATATGATCGACCTGGCTGGACTCCGATATGTGCAAATTGATGCAGGTCGCATCGGTGGAATTACGATCGCAAAAGAAGTAGCAGACTACGCGGCTGCCAAAGGCGTGACCTATGTCAATCACACATTCACATCCAATCTCGCGCTGTCGGCCTCGTTGCAACCCTATGCCGGGCTACAGTCACACACCCTCTGTGAATTTCCGACGGAACTCAAGTCCTTAGCCAGCGCCATGACTAAAAATCATCTTGTTCCTGATCAGAATGGCAAGTTGAATGTCCCCGATGCGCCAGGACTTGGCATCGAACCGGACCTTGAAGGGATAGCACCCTATTTAGTCGACACTGAAATTCGTGTCCGCGGCAAGCTCATCTATGCGACGCCACCCCTTCGCTAACTCATGGAAGTCCCCTATCAGCCACAAGTGCTCGATCCAAATTACGAACGAGGAATGCCCCAATCGTTGGTAGGAGCAATTGAGACAACTGCTCTACTCTAAAACCTCTCGCCAGTTTAGATTGAATTGCCAATGCCACTTGGATACGCACGAGCTATTTTTTGGGCCCTTTATCGAAAACTCGAGGTGAATTTGTGGGCCGTCGCAAGCTAATCTTTATCACCGGCGTCATCGGGGCCGGGAAATCTACGATTGCGCGCAGCTTACCCAGCACGTACTACGTACCTGGCGATCATATTCAAGGAATGATCGCCAAGCGTGCCTTTCCATTCATCCGAGAGTCTCATATTTGGAATTGGAATATCATGGATTCACACCTGGATGGATTCATGCACACCGGTACGCTTTTCCACATGGTAGTGAGATCTGCGTGCCACGATCTTAATTCCTGGAAAGGAGATATTGTCGTCGAAGCGAGCGTGCTATGGCAACGTTGGTTTCGAACAATGTTGACGAGTACGATTCGCGAGATCACAGGCATGGCGGAGGATACCTCAGAGTTTTATCTCAATTACCTGCCTGACGCTGCTATCATATGTGAACAGATTAAGCAACGTCGCCGCAATGGCGATGAGCGGCTCCACGACTTGAATGAAGTTAAGCGGGACTTGGTGAGCGCGCAAGAGAGAGCGCCTGCTCCGTTTTGGGAAATCTACCATGACGAAAAATCGATTCGCTCACGCTTAAATGCGATCCTAGCACTTCCAGTTGCATAATTAAGTGGTTAATCCAGAGCTAGCATACGCGCACCTTATACCGATGTGGTTTTTAGTGGGTCGATACCGACGGTCTTAGTGGGTCGCTCCTGCCGGGTGCGACTTCTTGCGCACCGCATTGTCAGACTTGCCGATAGGGCGTCACCTGAAGGCGTTTGATAAGAAAGGTCCAAGCCACCTGGATACTGCCTACATCAGCGGTGGTCGCACCGGTTAGGTTCGCCCCACCACCTCAAAGGTATTCTTGCAAGCGCACGTTATTCCGGGATGAACCGGTACAGAGGCTATTCCATTACAGCGATTCCAGCTGCGGTTTGCGTTTTCAATAGGCTTTAATTTGGACATGTTTGCCAATTTCCGATTCAATCTTCTTCTACATCATCGCCTCGGTTTCGAACAACTGTGGATGGCTGCCTTCCTGCCACAACTGTGTTGCTGATCAACTTTGTGCTTCAACTCGTCAATTGTAGCCTGGTCGTCGCGGATGGTTGAAGCGTGGAGAAGAGGAGGGGAAGCGGGTGTGAGGGGAAGCGGGGAGGTGCGGAGGGAAGTCAGAGCCTCGAAGACAGTGCGTTCCCAGGCATAGCTCATAGCCGCTCATAGCCTGGGAACGAGAAAACGAGAAAAACGCAAAAAAAG